>NZ_JBVVQE010000046.1:0-54978 GCF_055811435.1 Mesorhizobium sp. WSM4837 | reverse complement strand
GCCACAGCTGAACAAGGAGACGGAACGACTGAAAGATCACCTTGACAAAGATTAGCCCATACAAGCGAGCGAGCGGCTTTGCGGTCGTCATCGATACTTCGTCGGTAAGGTCGGGTTGCTGACCCAACTAATTCGAAGGACGATCGATGACCGACGGCATGGTGAACCTGCGCGCTCGTGGAGAAGGCTCCGGATCCCGATCTCTTGCGCGAGGTGATTTGTATGCGGTCGAGCGCCTGAGCGAGTCGGAGACGGGGCCGCGATCGGCCGCGCCTATGGCAAGAAGAGGGCCCCACGTCCGCCGGCGCCGAGGCCATCAGGGCGCCCGCAAATAGCTCACTGCGGAGATCGGCAGCCCCAATTCTTCTGCGTCAGGATCACATCGGCCTGGCGAGGCGATCGCCTCGTGGGGGTATCTGCTGGTAGCCGGAGAAATCCTCGACCGCACTGGTCGCATCGGCAACCTGGCCGTTGACTGCTGTGTTGCTGCTCTTGGCAAGAATCTAGCCGCGCTGAGCCGAGAGCGCAAACAGGATGCGCTAAGCGTTCCTTGATAATGCGGGCTGCTTTCGGGCGGCAGCTTTGCATCCGTCTCGGACGTTACCTTTTCGAGCTTGGCATGAGACGCCGAGGGCTCTTGCCGGCGAAGGATCATTCGAGATGCCTTTGTGGAGGCCGTCCTCTGGAATCTTGACGGAGGGACCAATCGACTTCACTTCGAGCAATTCCTCCCGCCCGCTGCCGTACATCTGGGATGTTGGACAATTGACCGACAACACACCCGTCCGGGCAGCTGACGCATTTGCCTGCATTGAGTAGCTTTACCGCGGAGTTCAGGTTGTGGCTCATCGCAACGGGAGCAATGATGGCGATCCTCGCCAAGCGCGGTGGTCCTCGGGAATGGCGCCGTCGATCGAGGTGATCCTCGGCGGGCCGCAAAAGGCAGCTGTGCCCTCGTTGGCCTCGGCAGGCAAAGCGGTGGTCAGCAAAATCCAGAGTAGCGGCGCATGCCGAGCGAAACGGGAATCGATATGCATCGGCCTCACCTCAAGCGGCGGTTGAACGGGGAATGCGCGGCAGGTTCTCGGCCAGTAGCCGCCAGTCGTGGCGCTCGGGTTCGCCTTCCTTGCGCGTCCCGAAGAACTGGACGATCATCTTGCCATTGGCGCCATAGGCTTCGAGTGACGTGACGTGACCGTCCCTGGTCGGCTTGCGCACGGCCCAAACCTCACGGATGTGGTGGGCCCTGAGATGCAGGTGGAAAGTCTCGTCGAGCACATTGATGCAAGGCCCGATCTGCTTGACCGACTTGATAGGGCCGGAATGAATCTGGATGCAGCCACGATTGCCGACGAAGCACATGATCGGCATCTCGTCCTCGGCCGCACGATGGAACATGGCGCCAACGGCAGCATTGTCGAGCAGCCAGGCGTAATCCTGGCCGACCATGCGCACCGCCTGGCGGCGGCTGAGGTTCAGGGCCTTCAGCATGCCGAAGAACTGGTGCACGTCGGTCAGCCGACTCCAGTGCTCCCGCAGGTCATCGACTGTAGCGGCTTGGTCCGCAATCTTTGCGAGGTTTTCGGCTGACCTCCCCTCAACCGACACGATCGGCTCCTGGTTCGAGGATTGGAGCTCGTCTGTCAGTTTTTGATAGGCATAGAGGTTGGAGGACGACCTCAGATGCACCTTGTGCACTGCCTCGCCTGCGGCGTCGAAGAATTGCAGGCTGCGGTGGATCTCCCCGCCATCGCGTGCCTCGACCGCAAAGCCGTGCGCCCACACGTTCGCGAAGATGCGCAAATCAATGTCCTTGCCGAGCACCATGGCGTGACGCTTTCCGGTGAACACCTTATCGTAGATGCCTATCTTCTCATGCACGGCACTGGCATTGCGGGTCAGCGCCATCACCTCGCCGACCGCCTCGAGACCGGTCAGCATATCATTAACGCGTGGCTGGATGCGCACCGTGCCAAAACCGCAATGTGCCGCGGAAAGCTCCGCTTCCGAAATGCCCAATTGGGCGGCGAGATCGTGGTCGCGGATTTTGGGGCTGTCTTCGCGTGCCCGCCGGATTCTCTCCGGCGACGGTTTCTCGTGCTGGTGCATGTCTTCACCCCTGCTTGCGCATACTGTCGGTAGGGCGTCTTCGCCCTCGCCAAAAAAGAGCTCAAAAGTCGTGCCAATTTCTCGAAGCGTCTCGGAAGCCCGGCTGACGAGCCAGTTCAGAGGGAACTCGAGCCCACCCCCCTGTGGCGGTCTCGACAAATCCGACAATGCTGTCGGTTGCCCAACGCCTTCGCGGCAACAGCCGAACCAGAATCGTGGCCGCGTTGGCGATGTCGCACTGTCCGGAAACGGTTTTTCCCATTGGCACGGTCCATGCACGGTGATGCCCAAACCGTCACGCACTGAGGAGAAACGAGCAATGATTACGCTCACCGACAAGGCCGTTGCCGCCGTTAAAACCGCTCTTTCCGCCGCTAGTGAGCCGGCAGAAGGCTTTCGTATCAAGGTCGAGGCCGGCGGCTGCTCCGGCTTCAAATACTCGATGGGCCTGGAGAGCGTCCCGCGCGAGGGCGACGCGATCATCGAGACAGATGGGATCAAGGTGTTCGTAGACGCCGGCACCCAGCCGCATGTAGCCGGCATGGCCGTCGACTTCGTCACGGGTCTCGAAACCTCCGGCTTTGTCTTCGACAATCCGAATGCGAGCGGGAAGTGCTCCTGCGGCAAGTCCTGTAGTTGATTGCCGAAGAAGGAGAGAGTGCGCCTGAGGTGAGCTTGTCGGTGCGATGGCGGCCCAATCTGCGCCAATTTGTGGGGCACCTGCACCGCTTCTGGATCGTCTCCGCCAGCAACGGCATGCGCAACGCTCGATGCGACCGGGTTTGCGCCTCCCTTCCACTCCATTGAGGACCACAGCCCATGAAAGTTGTCTATCTCGACAACAACGCAACGACACGGGTCGATCCTGAAGTCTTTGAAGCGATGTTGCCGTTGCTTACGGATCAATTCGGCAACCCTTCGTCGGCGCACGGTTTTGGCGCCCTTGCCGGTGCCGCGTTGAGAAACGCGCGGCGCCAGCTGCAGGCGCTGATCGGCGCGGAGTTCGACGACGAGATCACCTTCACCTCGGGTGGAACGGAAAGCGACAATGCTGCCATTCTTTCGGCGCTCCAGGTGATGCCTGACCGAACAGAGATTGTGACTTCCGCCGTCGAACATCCGGCCGTTCTGACGCTCTGCGCGCATCTCGAGGAGACGCGCCGCGTCAAGGTGCACAGGATCCCGGTGGATTGCCAGGGCCGGCTCGACGTTGACGCTTACCGGGCTGCTCTCAGCCCAAACGTGGCAATCGTCTCGATCATGTGGGCCAACAACGAGACTGGTACGATCTTCCCTGTCGCCAAGCTCGCCGAATTGGCCAAGGAAGTCGGCGCCCTTTTCCACACTGATGCCGTGCAGGCAGTCGGCAAGTTCCCGATCGACCTGAAATCAACCGCCATCGACATGCTGTCGCTCTCCAGTCATAAATTTCATGGACCAAAAGGGGCCGGCGCACTTTTCGTCAAGCGCGGCGTGCCGTTCCAGTCCCTGATCAAGGGGGGTCACCAAGAGAGCGACCGGCGCGCGGGCACCGAAAACACGCCCGGCATAGTCGGGCTCGGCATGGCCGCCGAACTCGCCTTGAAATTCATGGATGAGGAGACCCCACGGATAAAGTGGCTCCGCGACCGGCTGGAGAACGGGCTTGTCCAGCATGTCCCAAACAGCTTCATCAACGGCGATCCCCTGGAGCGCTTGCCGAACACCGCAAACATTGCCTTCGAAGGTTTTGAAGGCCATGGAATCCTGCATCTCCTCAACCGCGAGGGTATCGTCTGTTCCTCCGGGTCCGCCTGCACATCGGGCTGTGCGGAGCCAAGTCACGTCCTGAGGGCGATGAAAATGCCACATGGGGCGGTCCGCTTCTCTTTCGCGCGTGACAACGGACAAGAAGAGGTAGACCGGGTGCTAGAGGTCTTGCCTTCAATTGTGGAGAAGCTGCGCGACGCCCACAGTTCCGGGTCGAATATACGGAGCGCCGAAGGCCTTCAATGCGTACCAGGTCTCAGCGGCAGATGAACCGGCGTCCATTCATGAGCGGTCGGGTCTTTCTCAAGGATACTACCCTGCGCGAGGGCGAGCAGGCATCCGGCGTTGCCTTGACGGTGGCGGAAAGCTTGCGATCGAGATCGACGCAATTTGCGCCGTGGTCGCACGGAGTGTTCCGGTGCGGTTCACGGCAGGGCGCCGGATGACCTCACGGGATTTCCATGCATCAGTCGAGAGCGGCGTCCGTGCCCTCAATCTGTCGTTGCCTGCATCGGATTTCCAGCTTGCCACGAAGCTGGGGCTAGTCCGGGAAGGAGCGCTAAAGCTCATCGAGCATATGGTCGGGCGCGCGGCCGCCAGCGGCTTTTTCCTCGCCCTGGGCTCTGAGGATGCTTCGCATACCAACCAGGACTATCTCGCCCGCCTTATTAAGACGGCGGCGCGCGCCGGCGAAAGCCGCGTCAGCCTGGCCGATAGTGTCAGCGCCCTCGATCCCTTTTCGACCTTCGAGCTTGTCACCCCGCTCGCAGCGAAGTCTCCCGTCGACCTCGAATTCCATGCGCATAACGATCTCGGCCTCGCTACCGCCAACACGGTGGCCGCGTTCCGCGCCGGCGCGCGCCATGCCTCGGTCGTCCTTGGAGTCGGCGAGCGCGCGGGCAATGCCGCACGCGAAGAGTTGGCCGCCGCGATGGCTGTCCTTCAGGATGCAGATACCGAAGTCGGCCTCACCGCATTGCCCCCCTTGGCGGCCGAGGAGACCTCGGGCGGGGCCGAGCGCCAGGTCGAGGGCCAATCCGGAGACAGTCGAGCCCATCCCGCTCGGGCCCTGCGGGCCCTTGCGTCAGCCCACCTCGCTCGCTTCCAAGCGGGGCCGGCTGCCTCCATGGAGATCGACCAGTTGTACCGCGCGCCACGTCCGGCCTCGGCACCGGAGGCAGTTGTGTCGACCAGGCGATTGCCGCGCTGGCTCAGCGCATTCGTTCATCAAACCGCGGCTTTCGGGGCTGCATGTCGAATGTGCGACCAACGCACCAGAACCACCGTTTCCGACAAAGGGAGAACGCAATGAGTTGTTCCGCTGACAGCAGTTCCATCGACGTCACCAACATCCTCACGCGACTGAAAGGCCTGTCGTCCGCGGAGGAGTTCTTCGCTGTCCTTGGCGTCTCGTATGATCCGAAGGTGCTCAATGTCTCACGGCTCCACATCCTCAAGCGTGTGGGCCAATACCTTGCCGGGGAAGATTTCTCCGGTCTGCCCGACCAGGTGATCGCCGCGCGCATGCGCGCCATGCTGGAACGCGCCTACGAGGAGTTCGCGCTTTCCTCGCCGCTCACGCACCGGGTTTTCAAGGTGCTCAAAGATCACAATCCGAACAAACCTCACACGCCAGGCCGCACATTCGTTCCGTTCGACTCCGTCCTGAAGCGGTTCGGCGAATAAACGCTACATAGTTGCGACGCGACAATGTCGACAAGCCAACAATTCGGGCACCGAAACCGGGGGGCCTCAGAAATGATCAATGGAATTTAAAAGGAAAGACGCTCGCAAAACACTTGGCACGAATGATGCAAACAAGAACTCGCACCGCCAGCTCGCCTCGGGATAACAGCATAGAGAACGCCAATGCACATTGTCGTCAGCATCAAGCAGGTGCCGGACTCGGCACAGATACGGGTCCATCCGGTGACGAACACCATCATGCGTCAGGGTGTGCCGACCATCATCAACCCTTACGACTTGTTCGCCCTGGAAGAAGCACTCAGGCTACGCGACGCTTATGGTGGGGAGGTCACAGTGCTCACTATGGGTCCACCCATGGCAGAGGACTGCCTGCGCAAGGCGCTCGGCTACGGCGCCGATCGCGCGGTGCTTTTGACCGACCGCTATTTTGCCGGTTCTGACACGCTGGCCACCTCCTTTGCTCTTTCCCAGGCAATCGCGAAGATCGGCGAGACGTTCGGCACACCGGACGTGGTCTTCACGGGCAAACAGACGATCGACGGCGACACCGCCCAAGTCGGGCCCGGCATCGCCAAGCGTCTCGATCTCCTTCAACTCACCTATGTCGCGAAAATCGCCTCCATTGATCTTGCTGCAGGCGAGATCACGGTCGAGCGCCGTTGCGAGGGCGGCACCCAGAAGCTGAAGAGCAGGCTGCCTTGCCTCATCACCATGCTGGAAGGCACAAACGAGATGCGCCGGGGCTCGATCGAAGACGCGCTTTGCGCCGCGCGCAGCCAGATTGTGAAATGGAGTGCGGCCGAGGCCGGCATTGAAGACCTCACCAAATGCGGCTTGCGTGGCTCGCCGACGGTCGTCAAACGCGTTTTCGCCCCTAGCGCCCGTTCGGAAAAGGCGGAGCAAATTGAGACCGCCGAAAAGACGCTGCGCGATACCGCAGACGAACTGATTGGTGCAATCTTCACCCGCCAGCCGGCGCTGGAACCGGAACTCGCCTTCGAGGGCGCGTGACGGCAAGGAGCAGACCATATGTCGAGCACGAACTCAGACACCCCTCGCCAGCCCCCCGGCCGTGCCGGGATGAAGAAGGAGCTTCCTGAGCGTTTCAGGGACTATCGGCATGTCTGGGTTTTCATCGAGCTCGAACGTGGCCAGGTCCACCCGGTATCTTTCGAACTGCTTGGCGAGGGCCGCAAGCTGGCGGACAAACTTGGCGTCCAGCTCGCGGGCGCTGTGCTCGGACCCCCGGGAGAAGCGACCCAGAACGCAGTCGCCGAGGCCTTCGCCTATGGCGCCGACCTCGTCTACTTCGTTGAGGCGCCGGTGCTCGCCGACTATCGCAATGAGCCTTTCACCAAGGCGATGACAGATCTGGTTGCTACTTACAAACCCGAGATCCTGCTTCTCGGTGCAACCACGCTCGGCAGGGATCTCGCAGGTTCCGTCGCAACCACCTTGCTGACAGGGCTAACGGCCGACTGCACCGAACTTGACGTGGATGCTGACGGCTCGCTCGCCGCGACTCGCCCGACTTTTGGCGGTTCGTTGCTATGCACGATCTACACGCTCAATTACAGGCCGCAGATGGCGACGGTGCGACCGAGGGTCATGCCGATGCCCCAGCGGGCCGACAGAGCGATCGGGCGTGTCATCCCTCACAAGCTGTCGCTAGCCGAGGATGAAATTGTCACCAAGGTGCTAGGATTCCTTCCGGACGGCCAGTCGGGTATCGCCAATCTCGCCTATGCGGATGTGGTGGTTGCGGGAGGGCTCGGTCTCGGCGGAGCGGAGAACCTGCAGCTTGTGAAGAGTCTCGCGCGAGTGATAGGCGCCGAATTCGGCTGTTCGCGGCCGCTGGTCCAAAAGGGCTGGATGTCGGCCGATCGGCAGATCGGCCAAACAGGCAAGACAATCCGGCCGAAGCTTTACATAGCGGCCGGTATTTCCGGCGCCATCCAGCACCGCGTTGGAGTTGAGGGAGCCGATCTCATCGTGGCCATCAACACCGACCCGAACGCGCCGATTTTCGATTTCGCTCACCTCGGGATCGTCACCGATGCGGTCCGTTTCCTGCCCGCGCTGACCGAGGCCTTCACCCGGCGGCTGTCACCGCACAGTCGCGACAAGCTTGCGAGCTAAGGGAGATGGAAATGATCAACGAAGAGTTCGACGCCATTGTCATCGGGGCCGGCATGTCCGGGAACGCAGCTGCTTACACTATGGCAAGCGACGGCTTGAAGGTACTCCAGTTGGAGCGAGGTGAATATCCGGGCTCCAAGAACGTCCAGGGCGCCATCATGTACGCGAACATGCTGGAGAAGATCGTCCCGGATTTCCGGGATGATGCACCGCTCGAGCGGCATCTGGTTGAACAGCGGCTCTGGGTGATGGACGACACCTCCCACACCGGGATTCACTATCGGTCGGACGACTTCAACGAGGTGAAGCCCAACCGCTATACGATCATTCGTGCCCAGTTCGATAAATGGTTTTCGCGCAGGGTGCGCGAGGCCGGCGCGACGGTTCTGTGCGAGACGACGGTGACGGAACTCGTCCGTGACGCCAAGGGCAAGGTGATCGGCGTCCGCACGGACCGGGCCGGCGGAGCGATCTACGCGGACGTAGTTGTTCTTGCAGAAGGTGTCTGCGGGCTGCTTGGCACGCGGGGCGGTCTTCGCAAGATGCTGAAACCGGAAGCGGTGGCGCTCGCAGTAAAGGAGATGCATTTCCTGCCCGAAGAGGTCATTGAGCAGCGGTTCGGCGTCAAAGGGAGTGAAGGCTGCGTGATCGAGGCAGTCGGCACGATATCCCACGGCATGGCCGGGCTCGGATTCCTCTACACCAACAAGGAATCGATCTCACTGGGCATCGGCTGCCTCGTCTCGGATTTCGCCGCGAAGATGGAGAGCCCTTACGCCCTTCTCGATGCGCTGAAAAACCATCCTTCGATCCGGCCGCTGATCGCCGGTTCGGAGGTGAAAGAATACGCGGCGCATCTCATTCCCGAAGGTGGCTACAAGGCTATTCCGCAGCTCTTTGGCGACGGTTGGGTCGTTGTCGGCGATGCCGCGCAATTAAACAACGCCGTTCACCGCGAGGGTTCGAACCTCGCCATGACCTCCGGTCGCATTGCGGCTGAGGCTATCATACAGGTGAAGAGACGCAACGATCCAATGACCAAACGGAACCTCGCCCTTTACCAGACGATGCTGGATAAATCCTTCGTAGTCAAAGACCTGCGGAAATACAAAGACATGCCAGCTTTACTCCACACTAACGCCTGCAATTTCTTCACGACCTACCCGCGGTTGATGTCGCAAGCCGCGCAAAACTTCATGCGTGTCGACGGCACGCCAAAGATCGAAAAGGAAAAGGCGACCACGGCAGCCTTCATCAAGGCGCGCTCGCGGTTGGGGCTGGTCAGCGACGCGATCCGGCTGGCATTGGCGTGGCGGTGAGGCACTGACGACATGACGAACCCAGGGACAGAATTACGTGTCGAAGACAAGCTTTACCAGAACCGCTATCTTGTGGACTCCGGCCGTCCGCATATAAAGGTGCGACCGCACAAGCAACCAAGCGCGAATCTGCTCGCGCTGACACGCGTCTGTCCGGCGAAATGCTATGAATTGAACGACAAAGGTCAAGTTGAAATCACCGCCGATGGCTGTATGGAGTGCGGCACCTGCCGCGTTTTGTGCGAGGCCAGCGGCGAGATCGAATGGAATTATCCGCGTGGTGGCTTCGGCGTCCTCTTCAAGTTCGGATGATCGGCTTTGGCACCGTTTCGGCGGGTGTGCACCTGTGTACTCCCGAACTCGCGACAAAGCGCAATCTTGCCGGCACCATCTCGCCAAATTGCGGAGCGAATGAACTTCCTGAACTGATGAAAAGGCGCTTGGGAGGAGCACCCTGGACCACAACCGCTGAGGTGTTTCCATGGCTCACATACGGCCGGATGATCGGGTCAACGGAGTAGGACCTCGAGACACCTTCCGCAAACCCGCCAGTGATGGGATGTTCGAAGCAGATGACTGGCTCAAGGGAATCTATGAGGTGTCGAAGGCGCTGACGGCTCCCGCCCGGCTGGAGGTTACGCTGGCCAATGTCGCGAACACTCTCCCGTCGTTTGTGCAAATGCGTCATGGAGCAATCTTTGTCCTGGACTCTGAAGGTGAGCCGGAGATCGCCGCGAGTGCCGGCAGCGGCCCATCAAGCACTCACCCCATCATACCAAAGGCGGCAATAGATCAAATCGTCGCTACGGGCACGCGGCTCGTCATCGCGGACCTCAGCACGTCCGAGTTGTTTCAGGCCGAGCCTCAAACACGTCCTGGTGTCAGTTCCCTCCCGATGGCCTTTATCGGCGTCCCGGTTAAGGCTGAGGACAGGATCCTTGGGACGTTGTCGATCGTAAGAGACAGCGTACACGGGTCCCGCTACGATGAGGACATCTGCTTCCTGACGATGGTGGCCAACCTCGTAGGCCGCACTATTCGCCTCCATCGCGGCTTGACTAGGGATCGTGAGCGGCGCGCCGATGAGAGCTGGACAGCGGAGAATTCGTCCGATGAGGACCGGACCGACCCCGTCCCGCATGCACCCGTCAAGATGGATGGGATCATCGGGGAGAGCCCCGCACTCAAGCAGGTGCTCGAAACCGTCTCCATTGTAGCAAGGACGAATTCCACCGTGCTCCTGAGGGGCGAGAGCGGCACCGGCAAGGAGTTTTTCGCGCAAGCCATACATAGGCTCTCGCGCCGGCGGAGGAAGTCTTTCGTCAAGTTGAACTGCGCCGCACTGTCGGAAAGCGTTCTGGAGTCGGAGCTGTTCGGACATGAAAAAGGCGCCTTCACAGGGGCAATTTCCCAGCGCGCCGGCCGTTTTGAATTGGCAAACGGGGGAACGCTGCTACTCGACGAAATCGGCGAGATTTCACCTGCATTCCAAGCCAAGCTGTTACGTGTCTTGCAGGAAGGCGAACTGGAGCGCGTTGGCGGTACCAAGACGCTGCAGGTCGACGTGCGACTTATATGCGCCACCAACAGGGATCTCGAGTCGGCTGTCGTAAGCGGGGAGTTCAGGGCCGACCTTTATTATCGCATCAATGTGGTGCCAATCATCCTGCCTCCGCTCCGAGAGCGACCGGGGGATATCCCTCGCCTTGCGAACGCCTTCCTCGAACGATTCAACAAGGAGAACCATCTCGAACTCGCCTTTGCGCCGTCGGCGCTCGAGTTTATCTCGCAATGCTACTTCCCTGGAAATGTCCGCGAATTGGAGAACTGCGTGCAAAGGACGGCCACGCTAGCGCGTTCAAGGACAATCGCTCCATCAGATTTTGCCTGCAACAATAACCAATGCCTATCTTGGCTCCTCTGGAAAAGAGCTGATCATTCGCACAGCGGCAATACCGGCAACCAGCGCTTTCGAAGCAATATAATGCCCGCCGGATTGCCGATGCCGGCCGGGCGCTTCGGCGCCCCGCAGGATAACGTGCGACCCCATACTGCCGACCCTGCAAACGATCCCGCTCTCCCTGCAATAGGCCCGCGCCTGACGGAACGCGACCGGCTGATCGGCGCGATGGAGAAGGTCGGCTGGGTTCAGGCCAAGGCCGCCCGTGTCCTCGGTGTTACGCCGCGACAGGTCGGATATGCTTTGCGCCGACACGGGATCGAGGTGAAGAAATTCTAGCGTTCTCATGAGGTGGAGAACGAGAACACTGCGCCAGCTACGCGAAATGTGTCGGAGCCCGGGCCAAAGCTGCGCGAGTGTGTGATGCTGTCACCCCTTCATCACCCGCCCTTGCCGACGTCTTGCCGATCGCAGAAAGGAGTCACCCCACTCTCCTGAATCGGAACCATGCAGACCCAAGTGAGCAGTGGCAACTTCACCGCGGACGAGCTCGCCGTCGCCGAGACCGACATCCTCGTCGGAAGACCGGTCGGGAGTTGTGCCGAGGGCGATCACGGCCGAGCGGTCGACGCGGGATTTCTATCTTGAACTGATGTCCGGCCGGGTCGTCTTCCTCACCTTCTAACATAGTCCTGTTAGAAGTCCGACAAAGCTATGTCGGAGCAACTCCATGATATCCGACGCGCAAAGCCAATTCGTGAACTAGCGCCACTTTTTCAGTTGGCATTGCTCTTGCGCTTCGAACCGCGACGTTAACCCGTAACGGAGCCGTTCAATGGCCGCACCGGCGATTTCAGTTGAGAGCCTGACCGGCGCAAGGGTCTCCGACCAGTTGCTGGTGAGCGCCAAGTCGGGTGGCTGTGCATCTTCCTCCTGCGGATCGTCGACAAGGCCGGACGATGTGGACCCGGCCATCTGGGACAAGATCAAGGATCACCCGTGCTTTTCAGAAGAGGCGCACCACTATTTCGCGCGCATGCACGTCGCCGTCGCGCCGGCCTGCAATGTCCAGTGCAACTACTGCAATCGCAAATATGATTGCGCCAACGAAAGCCGGCCCGGGGTTGTCTCGGAAAAGCTGACGCCCGATCAGGCAGTACGCAAGGTGATCGCGGTCGCCAATGAAGTGCCGCAGCTTTCCGTGCTTGGGATCGCCGGACCGGGCGATGCCTGCTACGACTGGGAGAAGACGAAGGCGACGTTCGAACGCGTCGTCAGGGAAATCCCCGACGTCAAGCTTTGCGTCTCTACGAATGGGCTCGCGCTGCCCGACCACGTCGACGAGCTTGCCGACATGAATGTCGACCACGTGACGATCACGATCAACATGGTCGATCCGGAAATCGGCGCAAAAATCTATCCCTGGATTTTTTACGATCACCGCCGCTATTGCGGCATAGAAGCCGCCAGAATTCTGCACGAGCGGCAGATGCTGGGATTGGAGATGCTCAGCGCACGCGGCATCCTCACCAAAATCAATTCGGTGATGATCCCCGGAGTGAATGACCAGCACCTGATTGAGGTGAATAAGTGGGTCAACCAGCGCGGCGCGTTTCTGCACAACGTCATGCCTCTGATTTCGGACCCGGCGCACGGCACGCACTACGGATTGACCGGGCAGCGCGGCCCAAATGCAATGGAGATGAAGGCTCTTCAGGATCGTCTTGAAGGCGGCGCCAAGTTGATGCGCCACTGCCGGCAGTGCCGGGCAGATGCCGTCGGCCTGCTGGGCGAGGATCGTGGCCAGGAATTCACGCTCGGCCACATCCCCGGTGAGCTCACCTACGATGCCAGCAAACGCGAAGCCTATCGGGAGCTGGTCGCGGACGAGCGCCGTGATCACCTCGCGGCTAGGAGCGAAGCGATCGGAATGGTCAAGACTGCGAGCTCCGGCAAGTCCCTCCTCGTCGCGGTGGCAACTAAGGGTGGCGGCCGCGTCAACGAACACTTCGGCCATGCCAAGGAATTCCAGGTGTATGAAGCCTCGGCGCGGGGGATCAAGTTTGTCGGGCACCGCAAGGTTGAGCAGTATTGCCTCGGGGGTTGGGGCGAGAAGGCCACTCTCGACGGGGTCATCACTGCGCTGGAAGGCGTAGACGTAGTGCTTTGCGTCAAAATTGGAGATTGCCCCAAGGATCAGCTCGCGGCCGCCGGTATCCGAGCAACCGACGCTTACGGCCATGACTACATCGAAACGGCAATCGGCGCGATTTACGCCGCCGAGTTCGGCGTCCAGGCACTCGCGGTGACAGCCTGAACCCATCTCATTTACTCGAATCAGGAGTCAAAATGGCTTTCAAGATCATCGCATCCCAATGCACACAATGCGGCGCCTGCGAATTCGAATGCCCGTCGGGTGCGATCAAGTTCAAAGGCGAGAGCTACGTGGTCGAGCTGCAGAAGTGCACCGAATGCGAAGGAGCTTTCGACACTCAGCAATGTGCTTCGGTGTGTCCTGTGCCGAAGACCTGCGTTCCTGCCTGAGTCCACTGGGCACCCACACAAGTGGCTGCCCCGGGGAATGCCTGCGCGCCTCATCAATGACAGTAGCTCAGAGAACCAAAGGAACCGCCATGTGGCTCGCACGCGAACAGGAGGTGGAAATCCGCAGACCCCCCCAATTTCAGCCGGGAGAGCGGGTCCGTGCCACTCGCCACATTAAGAATGACGGCACCTATCCTGGCAGGGAGATCGGCGAAAATCTCGTGCGCAAGGGCGAAGAGGGTTACGTGCGAGACATTGGCACGTTTCTCCAGCAGTTCTTCATCTACGCGGTCGAATGGATCGACCGTGGGACGGTCGTCGGCATGCGAGCGCGTGAATTGACGAGCCTCGACAAAGCCGACGCTTCCTGCAGTGCCGAAGAAAACGCCAATAAAGGAACGGCCGGATGAAAGTAATGATCCGCAGGACCGAGGCCGGGTTGTCGGCGTATGTCCCCAAAAAGGATCTCGAGGAGCCGATTATCAAGTTCGAGAACCAGGACCTGTGGGGCGGGATCGTAACGCTCAGGAACGGCTGGCGGCTCCTCCTTCCCGATCTTCCGCCGCATACGCGTCTGCCGATCACCGTCGAGGCAAGGAAGCTTTCCGACGGGGACTGATGCCGCCCGTCAATGAGAGGCGTCAAGAGGAAACGAGCATGAACACGATCCCGACCTCGGGCCACCTAGTCGTCGTCCGGGACAGTTTTGCCCGAAAGCTGCTTGAGCTGGCCAGACGAGCGTTAGTCTCCGATCAGGTGATCCCATATCTCGGTCCGGGTCTCCTCCGGCTCAGCTCTGCTGAGCCGCCTGTGCCGTGTACCCCCGAAGCCGTTGCCGAGGCACTCAACACGCGGGCGCCAGCCCCCTCGAAGATCCGCACCAATATGTGGTCGGTCGCGCAGTTCATTGAACAGCGCCGGCATCGCCGCACACTTCAAGCTTGGATGACTGATATATTTGCGGGGCCGGCGGCGCCGAGCATCCTCCACGCCTGGCTCGCAAAACTCCCGCTCTCCCTCATCATCGACAGCTGGTACGAAGGCGCCATGCGCGCGGCGCTGGCAGAGGCCGGCCGAACCGACGTCGTCGAGATACAAGGCGTTACGCGGGCGAACGAAGTTGGCGACATTTGGACCAGAACTTACGACTTGTCGGGAAGGGAACTCGAGGCTGGAGCAGCGACGAAGACGGTTCTCTATGCGCCACATGGCAGTATTAGGCCGGCCGCAAATTTCCTCATCGCCGATTCCGACTATGTCGAAGCCCTGACTGAAATCGATATCCAGACGCCTATCCCTGACGTGGTCAAGGAACGACGCGTCGACCGGGGTTTTTTCTTCGTCGGCTGCCGCTTCAATGATCAGATGCTGCGCACTTACGCCAGCCAGATCATGAAGCGCTCAGAAGGCCCTCGTTACGCGATAATGGACGGGCAAACGCTGACCAGAAACGAAGCCCGTTTCCTTGCGGCGAGCGGAATCACGGTGATCGACATGCCAGCGAGCGAAGCCGTGGCGCAACTCGCCGGCTCAGCATGTTGAGCCGATGGTGGCCAGGATCAACTTGGAGGGACGTCTTTGATGTGAGTCGACCGGCTCGCTTCCGAAGGCGGAAAATTCAGTCGGGGGCACTCGGTGGGCAGTGATGCTGTTGGCACGACCTCTCTCAAATCGTCCGCGCATGTAAAAGCGGCCGGGTGGGGCCGGGGCTTGAGCACGCTACTGCGCATTACGCGCATGAATTTGAGGCACCCGTGGCAGGTCGCGTTAGCTATCGGTTCGACGATGGTAGCCGTAATCCTGCAGTTGCTCATTCCCCAGCTTCTCGGCCGGGCTGTCGACCAGACCCAAGTAGCCATCGGGGGCGGTGTCACGGTGACGGCTGCAGAACAAGCCCTCTGGACTCCTGCTCTCCTGCTGCTCGGCGCGAGTACGCTACGCGGCCTCTTTACGATGGCGCAAAACTACTTTGCCGAAGCCGTCGGGCACCACGTCGCGTACGAACTGCGGCTTGCTTGTTACGACAAGGTCCAGCGCCTGAGCTTTTCCTTTCATGACCGGGTGCATTCAGGCGACCTGATCACCCTCGGCATCCTCGATCTCGACGGCGTGCGGATGTATTTTTCCACCGCCCTGGTTAGGTTCTTTCTGCTCACCATGCTGATCGGGATAGGCGCCTGCATGATGATCTCAACCGACCCGGTGCTCGGTTTGATCGCGCTGAGCTTCGTGCCTTTCGTAGCCTGGCGATCGTCGGTCACCCAGCTTAAGCTACGCGCCATCTGGCTCGACCTGCAGGAGCGGCTTTCCGTCCTGGGCCGCGTGATGGAAGAAAATCTCGCGGGCATCCGCGTTGTCCGGGCGTTTTCGGCACAGGCTCATGAGATGGCGAAGTTCGACATCGCCTCGACAAACGCGCTCGAACTCGCGCACGAGCAGGTTGACGTGTACGTGCCCAACACGTCGGCAATGACCCTCGCCTTCTTTGTCGCCATGGGGTTGGTCCTCTGGGTCGGTTGCGACAAACTCATCGCCGGCCAGATCAGCGTTGGAACGCTCACGACGTTCCTGACGTTCATGACGATCCTGCAAATGCCCGTCCGCCAGATCGGACTGATGGTCAACGGCTTTGCCCGCGCTTACACTTGCGGTTCGCGCCTCTTCAGTCTGCTCGACCAGGACATCACGATCGGGGATGCTTCCGGTGCAAGACCGCTCGAGATCGGTGAAGGAACTCTGCGCTTCGACAATGTCTCGTTTGCATATCCCGGCACCGGAAACCGCGTCATTCTAAAGAATATTACCTTCTGCGCCCGTAGGGGCGAGACGATCGCGATCGTGGGTCCGCCGGGTTCTGGCAAGTCGACGATTGCTCACCTGATCCCCCGCTTTTACGATGTCACTGGTGGCACCATCATGCTTGACGGGCAAGACATCCGCGGAGTCACCCTCGCATCGCTTCGCAAGGCGGTCTCGGTCGTACAGCAGGATGCATTCCTGTTCACAACCACGATCGAGAACAACATCGCTTATGGCGACCCCTGGGCGAAGGAACAGGCGATCGAGCGCGCTAGCGAATCCGCGCAGTTGCACAATTACATTCTCGGCCTCCCCGCTGGCTACAAGACGGTCGTCGGCGAACGTGGCGCCTCTCTCTCGGGCGGCCAGCGTCAGCGTCTCACCATAGCTCGCACGATGATGTTGCGCCCATCAATCGTCGTTTTCGACGACTCAACGGCCGCGATCGACGCCGCCACAGAGCAGCGCATCCGCGCGGCGATACGGCGTTTCGCCAAGGATAGGGTGACGATCATCATCGCCCACCGGCTGAGTTCACTCAAGCACGCCGACCGGATTCTGTTTGTCGACAACGGCGAGATCGTGGAACGCGGCACCCATCAAGAGCTTTTGGCCAAGCGAGGACGCTATAAGGCGCTTTATGATCTTCAGTTGCGCCCGGGAGATGACATTGCGACCACGTTTGGAGGCGCGCCCTGATGGCCAAGCGGCACGCCAACGAACTCGAAATCGAACCGAATGATAGCGGTAGACGCCCTCCGCGCGCGGTCGTCGGGTCCCATCGCATCGAGGAGGAGATCTTTGGCCGGGCTTTCGACAAGAACATCATTCGCCGCATATGGGCCTTCGTTCGTCCCTACCGAGCCATGGCGGTCGTCTCGCTTGCCGCATTGCTGATTTTCACTGGCACGCAGCTTCTCATCCCGCTGATCATCCGCTACGCGATCGACCACGCCATAACTCCGGTAGGCGCTGATGCATCCGCCCTTCTTGAGGCCGCCCTCGCGTTTGCGCTTGCCATTCTGGTTAATTTCGGCGCCGCCTACGCGCAAGAGACCGTGGTAGGGAAAATGGCCGAGAACGTCCTCTTCGACATCCGCCGCGCCATGTTTGCCCATCTGCAGAAGGTATCGCTTTCCTTCATGGACAAGACCGAGGTAGGACGCCTGATGTCTCGCCTTCAGGGCGACGTCAACTCTATCCACGAATTTCTCGAAAACTCGATCTACTCCGTAGGCGACATTGCGCTTCTCTTCGGCATCATCTTCGTAATGCTGTCGGTCAACTTCAACCTCGGCTTTCTGACGCTCTCGGTCTTGCCGGCCCTGTTGATTATCCGCATCGTGTGGCTGCCGCGTGCCCGCGAGGCCTTCATGGCTGCACAAGAGACCAATTCAGTCGTCAACGGCGCATTGGCCGAAGCGATTCAAGGCGTCCGAACCGTCCAGTCCATGGACCGCCAGTACGTCAACTTCGTATTGTATGACGACAAGGCACATGCCGACCTCACGACCCACCTGACCGCTGCCAAATATGCACAGGTCATGGTCCCGATCGTCGATGGCCTCACCGGCCTCGCCATGGCTGTCGTCATTGTGGTCGGCGGCTCCATGATCATGAATAGCCGCGTCGATGTGGGCGTATTGGTTGCCTACATATTCTATATCCAACGCTTCTTTGACCCAATTCGCTCACTTACTCTGCAATATTCCGTCATGCAGCGCGCAATGGCCTCCGGCAAGCGCCTGACCGATGTGCTCGACGTCAGGATCGAGGTCCAGGACAAACCGGATGCCAGGATCCTTGCGCCCGAAATGGACGGCTCGGTCGAGTTCAGGAGCGTCACGTTCGGGTACGATCCCAAACAGCCGGTGCTGAAAAACGTCTCCTTCCGGGTCAATCCCGGCGAGACGGTCGCCTTAGTCGGGCCGACCGGCTCTGGCAAATCGAGCGCGATGGCCCTCGTCCACCGCTTCTATGATATTCAGCAAGGCCAAGTGATGGTCGGCGGACATGATGTGCGCGATCTCACCCAGGAATCGCTCGGCACTCAGATCGCTATGGTGCTGCAGGAACCGTTTCTGTTCACTGGGACGGTTTTTGAGAATATCCGCTACCACAAGACGGAAGCCACGAGGGAGAAAGTGATCGAGGCCGCCAAGGTGGTCGGCGCCCACGACTTCATCATGAGACTTTCCGACAGGTATGAAACCCAACTCGGCGAACGCGGCGGCAACCTTTCTCTCGGCCAGCGCCAGCTTGTCAGTTTCGCCCGCGCTCTCGTCGCCGACGCCAAGATCCTTGTTCTTGACGAGGCCACCGCCAACATCGACAGCTACACGGAAATGCTCATCCAGAAAGCTCTCAGAAAACTCCTGGAAGGCCGCACCGGGCTTGTCATCGCCCACCGTCTCGCCACAATCCGTGGTGCCGATCGCATCATCGTGCTTCAGAACGGCCAGGTTATGGAGACCGGCAGCCATGACAAACTGATGGCTATGGGCGGGCTCTATTCCAAACTCTACAATCTGAACTACTCGTCATTCGACGACATTCCCGAAGAGGAAGCCGATCCGACCGGACAAGCCGCCTCTCGTACCTGATGCTCCTTGCGAGCAGTATCTGACCGTCCAGGGCCACCGGCGAAAGCGCGGACAGCGATTGCGCTAAATCCCGGACGGCCATGGGAACCTGATCATCACAGGCCAGATCGGAACCGGCAAGTCGTGGCTGGCCGGCGCCTTCGGCCGGCAAGCAGCAGGGCTCGATCGTTTCGTGCTCTATGTGCGCGTGGCCATGTTGGAGGATTGCGCTCCCCCATCTCGATGGACGCTTCCCACGCCTCTTCGACAAACTCACCCGCGCGCCTGCTCGTCCACCGCGATCTTCTCTCCATCCAGAACCCGCGCGACGAATTTCAGCAGCTCATCCATTTGGCTACACTCCTTCCAAGGCACCCTTGCTCTCCTTGCAAAGGGGCCGAAAGTGTAACCCATGTCTCCGGAATGAACTGAAGTGCATCTCTCGGGAAGGGCACAGTCGCTTAGCTGGGCTTTCGAGCAAATCTGCCACTTGGTCCCACACCAAATCTCCCACCCAGCGCCAAATGCTGCTAGAAGCTGGTGACTTCCATAAAGGGGACTTTCAGGGCGGCACAGAGGCTTCTCATTGACGAGGAGTGGAGTCCGTTATCGCCGGATACAAGGTGGCATGGCGGCTTAGCGCCATTTTGCGCACAATGGACGAGCGCTATGACGGGGACCTTTTCGTTTGCGGCAGCGTTTAACCGATGCCCTGAGGTCATAAAGATTTCATTGAGTGCGCCAGCGGCGACGTATACATCGGAATCGAGTTCGACAATTTCGATGTCCGACTCCAATATTTCATCGGCCAAGCTTTTGTCGAAGATGCGAATCTGGTCGAAAACCTCTTTGGGTACCGCAATGCGTTCGACTATGGCTCGTTGGAACAGAGCGGCTTTCAGGTTTCCGCCAGCTTCGCTAAAATAGAGACATGCCTCTAGATCCAGCACAAAATTGATGCCGCTATAGGCCATGCCGTTATGGCCCCAGCCGGTTAACACCGATGGCGGCGATCTGCTTTATCGTACTTGGCTTCAGATTGGTGAGCCGGTACGCATCGAACTGAGAAATTGCCTTCCTGTCGACGGCGGCAGTGAGCATGTTAGGCAGAAGATATCCGAACCTGGCAATCTGCGAGCTGATCCCACCGCCCCCGCTGGTTTCCTCACCTTCATCTTCTTCTTCGATCATGGGGATTTTAGACGGCAGCGTCGCAGACCACGCCCCGTAAAAGCCTTTGCTCAAGTCCAGATCAGAGACGCGTAAGGCGCTCGCCTGCTTACTGGCGCCAAATCGTCTGGAAAGGATATCAACGACGGCCCTGGGATCCCTTCCCGCGACCCTTTTATACGCTTGGGAAAATTCCTCTGCAGGCATCATGACCGAGGCAGTTACCGAGTTGCAGAATCTTTCAACCTGGTTGTTGAGAATGGCCGGGTCCGAAACTCCCGTTTTGCCAAGGAGCACATGCACTACTTCATGCATCAGTGTGAACAGCTTGGTAGCGGGCCGCTGTCCGGTTGTGTTCACGAAGATGATAGGAAAGTCACCGGTGGGAGAGTAACAAAACCCACGGAACGGGTCCGCTACCCTATCGCAGAGCACGATGATGCCTTTCCGCTCTAGCGATACACGCGTCTCTCTGAACGTCAGGGTCGGATCTACCGATCCGTCGGGGCGCTGGACGGGGACATAGAGCGATTTCAGTAGCTTTTGCGCGGTCGACTGCTGATTGATGGTCACGCTATTCGTATTGGCGAACCTGGTGCAGTCTTCGAACGCTCGGTCCGCCAGGTAGGCGGCAATAGAACGAGCGCGCGCGATTCGCGTCAGTCCTGCCGATGTAAGAACCGCTGGCCTGTTATTGGCGGTGCGAAAATCGGGCATATTGGCGTCGATTTTTACGTCTTTGGCGAACAGGAACTGGACCGGTACAGCCAGAGCGGAGGCAAGTGAGAACGCCACCCGCTTGCTCACATCGGTCGGGGTCGTTTCAATTTCGGTCAGCAAATCTGGTCGGATATTCGCCTCAATCGCGATCGCTTCGATTGATAATCGTCGCGCGCCGCGGATGCTTTCGACGGCCGAAGGTCGGGGGGTAAGTTTCAATGGCATCTCAGTCGCTCGCAATAGAGTGTTTTCGGCTCAATGAGTTTTCCGGACTGCTTCAACTAGCATTCGGATTAAATTTGGCGCTGTCGATTTTCAAAGAGCTAGCAATTGTCCCTCGAGGCCCGCTTGCACGCCAGATCGCGGCAATCGAAACGTTAATCGCATCAAGAAAGGTGAGAAACCCCTCATCAGCCGGCAGCCTTCGGGCACGTTTGGAATCGGCAAAGCGAGAGATCGTAATCAATGACGATAGCTTGGCCACCTGGGTAACGTGTTGCGCGGCCGTCACATCCTTGTTCGGGCTGACGGCGCTATATTGGTCGTTCTACGCTGCGGTGGACCAATCTTGCATGGGCGAGCCGCTTGCTCTCTTTACGACCATTGTGCATTTCGTTCCCCTCCCATTGGCTATTCTAATCCTCTACGCCAGAGCCCATTTTGTCTATAAAGACGTTTGGCAAAAGATCAATTTGCTTAAGCAAGATGCACTAGCATAGCGCTTGGCTGACTCTAACACAGCGTCTCGCATGCCCTTCCGTCGCCATCGCGGTCCAGCCTGCCACCCCACGGACAGTTGCTGAGATACCACTGGGCTTCATCGCATGAGCTGATTTTCGAGCAAGTCCGCCGCGGCTGGCACGAGTAACTTTGCACTACCTGTCGGCTGATGATGCCGAGAGGCTGGCTGACGGCCGGTCGGGCATGGTCCGCTTGCTCAGCGCGCCAATCCCATGGCGCCTCGAACTCGCCAGCCCAAAGACCGACCTTCGCCGCCTTGGCCTTCGCCTGCTGCCCTGCATAGCCGCCTCGGCTGTAACGGGGCCAGTCGAGCGCCTGGCCGTTCTCCACCAGCCACGAGGC
Source organism: Mesorhizobium sp. WSM4837 (assembly GCF_055811435.1). Taxonomy (NCBI): domain Bacteria; kingdom Pseudomonadati; phylum Pseudomonadota; class Alphaproteobacteria; order Hyphomicrobiales; family Phyllobacteriaceae; genus Mesorhizobium; species Mesorhizobium sp. WSM4837. The sequence goes on along the minus strand of NZ_JBVVQE010000046.1, from coordinate 33,157 downwards.
AACGCTTTTCCCGTCGGCCCGCGAGCAGTCGGCAACAAAGCGGCTGTAGCGGTCCCAAGCGACAAAAGTGCACCGGACCGGCCTCGAGGCTGCCAGGAAGGTGTCAAGGGCGGCGGCGGACTTCGCACCGCACTGGTAGCGGAAGCCCTTGGCGTCATCGCACTGTTGCGCGGCCTCCGGGGCGTCGATTCCACTGAAACGAATATGCTGTCCGCGGATTTCGATCGTATCGCCGTCGATTACGGAAGCAACACCCGCTATCGGAGCGGGCGCCGGGCCGATCCATTTCACTGCTTCTTGGAAACCGTCGGTGTGCTGCAGGAAGTACTGTGTCGCGAATGCGGCCACTGCCGCGATGGTCACATACACCAGCCGCATCGGCACGCCCGAGAATAGTCGCGCACGATACCGCCTTAAGCCAGCGCGCTTCCTCCACTGGCCAGACCGATTATTATATCGAGATTTGTCCAAGTCCCCGCTCCCTCGGGAACAATGCGTTACTGGCTCCGGAGAGTCCAGTGGCCCTTCACGGTCGCGCGGACAGGTCCGTGGCAAGAGCGTTCGGCTTCGTGGGCATGAAGCCATTGACCTCGTGGTCGCCGGGACCACCTTCCTGGGCCTTGCGCCCCCCCAACAAGGAACGCGACGGCCCACCCGATCGTTGACGTCTTTTGGTCGAGCCGCCGTCATGCCATCCCTGGATACGCAAAACGGCATACGATCCGGACAGCAGAATCCTTTCCGTGTGGCTCGTCGCCAGCGGCAAACGATAAGTTTGAGGACATCCCACCGGAGACCTTTGCCGCGTTCAAGGCCGCGTTTGCCAAGGGCCGCTTCTTCAATGACCACATCCGCAATCACTTCCGCTACCGTCTGGTTGGCCCCGCGGTCGGCTGAGCAGCATCAGCGGACGATCTCTCTTTTGGCAGTGAGGCGGCTCATTCATCGCGGCTCCCCGGCCCAACCCTTTGCGAGGCAAGGTCGGACATCGGAACGAAAGGCGGATTCGCGAATTTCTACTGCTAGATAATCGGAATCGTCGCCCATGAGGCTCGCGACCCTCCACCTTGAAAATACGGCGATCTATATCGCGCGGAAAGGCTCGCGCGGTTGAGGCAGCAATGATCCGGCACATCAAGCGCACTGACGCCTCGGCTCAAAAAGTCGAGCAGTTTGGCCGAAGCAAACGCACCCATGGACCGGCTCGCGCGGCATCAGTAGGGCCGCTCCTATGTGCGCTCACCCCCGACGACGTAAGGAACGAGGCTGCTGCCAAGGAGGAGGGGCTGCTACGCTCCTCTACCTAGCGCTCGATACTTCCAACTGCCGGTTGGTAGACGCGTCCTGACGGCGTGCATAGGTTTTCGGTTCACCGGGCACACTACCCCCGCCCACACCCCTGCGCCTGGTGAACGCTGAGAAGTCTCGCCCGCGGTGCCGAAAGGTGCGGCGGGCTTTTTTTGTTGTCCGAGATGTCCTGAATCGTATTAGTTGCGCAGAATTTGGCCGGAGGGGGTGGTATGCCGATTAATCGAAAGGCTAAAGAATTTGGCGTCTTCAGTGCATCCGAAGTAGCTACGCTGGGCCGCGTGTTCGACCGGCTCAAGAGGGAGGGCGACTCCGAACACCTCCGTGAGGCTCTCGCGTCCCGGATCCTGGCAAATTATACGGCCGGTATCACTGACGAGGACGAACTTGTCTCAGCGTCAAAGCTGCCGTTGGGTCGGTAGGCGCACGCAAATAGGTCCTGCTTTCACCGCTTTTTTCGGCGGAGGCCATCGATCCCGCGCGAATGGGAACGCTGGCCGGCATGTTTTTGTTTCCGCAGCCCTGCGGAATCACGTTCCGTTCACTCTGGCTAATATAAGCTTGGTGCCTAGAATCGAATAAGTGCGTAAAATTGTAAGTACCGGCGTTGGCCGGCTTGAGTTCATTCCGCCAATGATGCCTACCTTGGTGGCAAAGCCGCCCCAAGGCGACGACTGGATGCATGAAGCCAAATTCGACGGCTACCGCTCCCAAATCATCATCGACGCCGGCGGTGTGCGGATCTTCACCCGCCGCGGGCTCGACTGGACATCGAAGTACCGCGATCTGGTCGAGGCAGCCAAAGGTCTCAACTTACAGAACGCCATCATCGACGGCGAAGTCGTCGTGTTGAATGAGGCTGGCCTTTCGGATTTTGCCGCGCTGCGCAAGGCAATCACCAGGCGCCAGCAAGACCTCTATTTCGTCGCGTTCGATATGCTGCATCTCAATGGCCACGACTTGCGCGACATGGCGCTTGAGGATCGGCGGGAAATCCTCGCCGGCCTTATAGGGTCTGATAGCCGCATCCAGTTCAGCGAGACCATGCCGGGAGGCTAACGCGATCTATCATCTGATCGACGCGGCCGGCCTGGAGGGGATGGTATCGAAGCGTCGAGACAGCAAATATCGCAGCGGGCCGACCACCAATTGGCTGAAGACAAAATCCTTCACCGAAAGCGAGTTCGAGCTTCTTGGCGTCGAACGCGAGCGGGGTAAGCCGGCCTTTGCTCTGATGGCCGAGCCGGAGACCCGCAAGTATGTCGGCAGCGCGTTTGTCAGTGTAAATCGCGAGATGCGGGAGCGGCTTTGGAAACGCGTCCAGGAACATGCCGGGCCACCGCCAAAGGACATGCCAAAGCGGCCGGCAACGCAGTGGGTCAAACCGGGCATCAAAGCCCGCGTGAAGCACCTCAGAGGCGAGGAAGATCTTCGGCACGCATCGCTGCAGGATTTTTGGGATGAAGGAATTTAATGCGCTCCGTCCGAGCGCCTAGCGCGAGGCAAGGGACGGGCGCTAGAAGGGAGGCCCTATGAAACGCAAGCCCAGTAAATCCGGATTCAACAAACTTCTCGACGTCGACACCACACTCCTATCAGCAGAGCCTTTGATCGGATTCCTCGAACTGGAGACCGACACCGGCACGATCGAGCTGGCTATGAATAGGACCTTGGCCGAGCAACTTCTATTTGCCATCGCAAGGGAGATGATGCCCCAACATTTGCGGTCGAGCGTTCGCAATAGGGTCGCTGAACCGATGGCCGGCAACAACTGGCAAGAAGATATCGCGGCCCGCTGCGCCAGCGCAGTTGATGAGCGAGATCAGTCGTCTTCCATTTCAAGAGTCCGATACTCGCCGCTTTCGTTGTCGTAGACCTCGACTTCAACTGTCGATCCGTGTCGCCGGATACTTTCGACGGTTACGTCTCGATATTCGCCAGCACCACTATCAAATATTTCGATGTCCCTGCCCGTCCTGACAAGATTACCCTTGCCAATCTCAACAGACTCGCCAGTCGTCGTATCCGTCCCATCCCAAGCATATGCATCGGACGCGCCGAAAACGAGTCCGATTGCGAGCGCAAAACATTTGATCATAGTAAGCCGCCCTAATGGCAGTGATATTGGCCAGTTTTATGATTCGTATGGCAGCCGTTTGAGTCTGTTCCGCCGCCATGGCTGAACGCCGGGGCAACGCTATAGGCGCCAAAAAGAACACTAAGAAAAATCAGATATTTCATTCCGCCCTCCCAAGTAGATGGCTATTCGGCGCTCAATCTTGGCGAGAGTCAAGAGAACACGGAAAGGCGGTCTGTGTGGCGGGCTCGTCGACGATCATAGACGAGTTGCGCTCGATCGGTGCCGTAGGACTTCTGCGCTTGCTCGTGATCCATGCTTGCGACCTGGGAGCGTTCATTCGATCAAATGGGTTCAAGTTCCACCAGGAATTCCGGCATGGCTTCGGCTATTCGACTGTACGCAAGTTTCGAACAAGCCGAACGAGCCAAGCAGCGCATTGGCGATCATGTCGACGGTGCTCTTTGTATCCCTCAATCCGCGTCCGAAATCTGTCAAATACCGTGCAGGGTCGGGCTTGGAATATTGTCCGGCGACGCCGGACCAATTCGGATGTGCGATTTCACTCAGGCTCTCGTAGCTGGCAAGCACCCCGGGTACGGCTTTGTCCATGCGGTCGATACAGCTCAGGATTTGCATGGCCTGTGGCCCATCCGGCCATTTACGTGAGTCCACGAGCAGCCGTATCAGCAGATCGTTCAGGTCTTGCGGTGAATGGGTATGCCGCGCATCGAGAATTTCCCAGAGTTTCCACACCAGGGCAGCATTCTCGGTGAGCCGCTCGGGTCAAAAGGGCGGCAACGCTCAGGTCCTCGCGTCCAAGAGCATCGCATGCATTGCGCGCCAGCTCTTCGCTCCGCCAGATCAGCGCTTCGCGTGGGCACAGCAATTGGAATGGCGCTTTGGACCAAACCCCTAAAGCGGCAGCGTCGATACGAGCCTGGCAGATTTCGCGCAGCCTGTTTGCAAACTCGCGCGCTTCGACAAGCTCTGCAGAGACCATGTTTGGAGCGCCCTTCATTCTACCTGCCCCATCTTATCTGAGTCCCGCCGATCGGCGAACTCCGGCCAAAGATCGGCCAAGTATCTCGCAATCTGAAGGCCAAGTTCCTCGACTTAGAGAACGCCATCCGGCACTCGCTGAAGTCGTTCGGCACCCGCTTGGGCAAGGTCGGACGCGGGGCGTTCGAGCGGTCGGTGCGCCAAGCGGTGGCGGACGATCCGCTGCCGAGCGAACTGTTGGACGCGATGCTGGCGGTGCGCGACGCGGTAGAAACAGTATTGCCGGCTGCACGATCTCGTCGTGCAGATTGTCGGGCGTAGTGAGCCGTGCCGGCGTTTCATGGCTATCCCAGGTGTCGGTCCGGTGACGGCGCTTTCGCTCATGACTTCGATCGATGATCCGACGCGCTTCCGTCGCTCGCGTGACGTTGCGGCCTACTTCGCTGACGTCGCGGCGCTGGCAGTCGATGGCCATGAAGCGCCGGCACCGCTTGCTGCGAGATGCAGCAAGAGACCTACCCATCAGCACGCCGGCTAGCATCAGCCGGGCGCAGCTGCTCACCCAAAAGGGCAATCGCCAGAAATGCCCCGATAAACGGCGCGGGCGAATAATAAGCGCCGCTTCGATGCGAATGGTTGTTGCTCATCGGCCATCCCAAACGACATAGAAGGCGGCAATCTATACCCCACCTTTCCAGCGCAACAGCCGCATGGCGTTGGCTGTCACCAGCACCGTCGCGCCTGTGTCGGCGAGAATGGCGGGCCACAGGCCGGTGATGCCGACTACGGTCGTCACCAGGAACACCGCCTTCAACCCCAACGCCATGGTGATGTTCTGCTTGATGTTGGCCATGGTCGCCTGAGACAGTTTTATCATCGCCGCGACATCGCCGACGCGGCCATGCAGCACCGCCGCATCTGCCGTCTCCAGGGCGACGTCGGTGCCGCCGCCCATGGCAATGCCGATGTCGGCCGCGGCGAGCGCCGGCGCATCGTTGATGCCGTCGCCGACCTTAGCGACCGTCAGCCCCTGCCCTTTCAACTCGCCGACAATGCGCTGCTTGTCTTCGGGCAGCAGTTTCGAGCGCACCTCGATACCGAGCTGCTTGGCGATTGCCACCGCCGTGCGCTGGTTGTCGCCAGTCAGCATGACAGTCCTGATGCCAACATCGGTCAGCGCCTTGAGGCCGGCCTGCGCGTCCGGCCGAGGCTCGTCGCGCATGGCGATGAAACCGGCCAGCACATCGTTGATCAGCAGCACCGACACCGACTTGCCCTGGTCGTTGAGTTCGGCGATGCGGGCCGCCTGCTCGGCTGGCAGCGCGACCTTCTCGCCTCCAGCGATCGGCGAGCCCAGGAAGACGCTCTTGCCGCCAATGCGACCGACGACGCCCTTGCCGCCGAGCGCCTTGGCCTCCGCCGCCGGCGGCACCGGCACGCGATCGGCCTTGGCCTTTCGCAGGATAGCCAGGGCAAGCGGATGGCTCGATCCGGTTTCGAGTGCAGCGGCCAGCGACAGCACCTCTTTTTCGCTGATCCCGATGGCCACGACATCCGTCACCACGGGCTTGCCTTCAGTCAGCGTCCCGGTCTTGTCCAAAGCCACGGCGGTGATCTTGCCCAAGCCTTCCAGCACCGCGCCGCCTTTCATTAAAAGACCACGCCTGGCGCCGGCCGAGAGCGAGGCGGCGATTGCCGCCGGCACCGATATGACGAGCGCGCAGGGGCAGCCGATGAGCAGCAGCGCCAGGCCTTTGTAGATCCATTCGTTCCAGTCGCCGCCGAAGGCCAGCGGCGGGACGACGGCCACCAGAGCCCCCACGGCGACGACGGCGGGCGTATACCAGCGTGAGAAACGGTCGATGAAGCGTTCCGTCGGCGCCTTGCTTTCCTGGGCCTCCTCGACCAGCTTGACGATGCGGGCGATGGTGTTGTCGGACGCCGCAGCCGTGACGGTTATGCGCAACACGCCGTCGCCATTGATGGTGCCGGCGAGTACGTCCGCGTCGACGCCCTTGCGCACCGGCACGCTTTCCCCCGACACCGGCGATTCATCGATAACGCTTTCGCGCTCGATGATCTTGCCGTCGGCTGGAATGCGATCGCCCGGCCGCACCAGAATGATGGCGCCAACCCCAAGGGCTTCGGCCGGAACTTCGCGCGTGGCGCCATTCTCCTCCAGGAATGCCGTCTTGGGCACCAGCGTGGTCAGCGCCTGGATGCTGGAGCGCGCCTTGCCAGCGGCCACGCCTTCCAGCAACTCGCCGACGAGGAACAGGAAGACCACGGTGGCGGCTTCCTCGCCGGCACCGATGATGACGGCGCCGATCGCGGCGATGGTCATCAGCATTTCGATGGTGAAGGGAATGCCGGCGAGCGCGGCCATCACAGCTCGCCGTGCAATCGGCACCAGTCCGATCAGCATGGCGGCAATGAAAAGCCAGACGCCGGTGGCCGGCCAGACATAGTGAATCGCAAAAGCTGCGGCCAATGCGGCGCCGCTGGCGATGCTCAGTCGGCCTTTGGCGCTGTCCCACCACGGCCCCGTGGCCGGCGTGTGGTCGTGGCCGTGCAACCCCTCCAGGTCGTCGTGGTCATCTTTGGCTGTGCCGGCATGGTCGCGGCCAGCATGGTCGTGGCCAGCGTGGTCATGGCCGCCTTTGGTGCCGTACCCGGCCGGCTTGGCAATCTGGCCGGCTTCGCTCGTGAGCTGAGCCACAGAATAGCCGAGACCCGTCACCTTCTTTTCGATCGCGGCGAGGTCGCTTTCGGCAGTGTGCCTGACGGTCATGGTGCCGGCAGTGACCGAGACGTTCACATCCTGGACGCCATGCATGCGCCGCAGCGCGCTATGGATTTTCGTCGCGCAGCCTGCACAATCCATGCCTTCGACGCGATAACGGGTTTGTGCGGCGGTTGCAGCCATCGTCTCACTCCTTGAACCATTCCAGCGGCACGCTACATTCTCTAGCGACTAGAGGAGCAAGCGAAAAATCATGCGCAGTATCCCGATTGGCGAAGCGGCACGACAGAGCGGCGTGAAAGTGCCGACCATCCGCTACTATGAGCAGATCGGCCTGCTGCCCGCGCCGAACCGCAGCGAAGGCAATCGACGGCACTATGAAACCAGCGATTTGCGCCGGCTGGCGTTTATTCGCCATTCACGCGAATTGGGGTTCGGCATCGAAGCCATCCGCACCCTGCTGACGTTGCAGGATAATCCCAGCCAGCCCTGCGCCACGGCCGACACCATAGCCCAGGCGCGGCTGGCCGACGTCGTTCAGCGGATACGCAGCCTCACGGCATTGAAGGCCGAACTTGAACTCATGGTCGAAGGCTGCCGGCACGGGAAGGTCGGCGAATGCCGGGTGATTGAGGTGCTGGCCGATCACAGCCAATGCGAACACGCCCGGCACTGACTGGACCCGATCTCGAACGATCTAATCATTCGTGAGCCGGCCTTTCCGCCACCATCCAGGTCATGAGGCGCGACTGCACGGCGAGGTGATGATTTTGACCCCGGCTAAGCCACGAGCTGAAGTGCGGCTTGCACTCCGGCAATTGTCCGGAATCGGTAGCAGCGGCCCTCTATTCCTTTGCATCGGCGCGTCAGAAGGACGTGATTTGCTTTGCCCATGTAACAAACCAGATGGGCCAGACCGAAGGTGATTTTGAGAAAGGCGGAGCGGCACCGCCGATGCGTTGGCCGTATCGCTTCGGTCGCCCGAATGCCATGAACATTGCCGACACTTGAAGATAAAAACACGCTGGGACCGCAACCGTTGCCCTGAAATTCTCAGCGAAATGCAGACGGGCCAGTTTAAGTCGGACTTGGTGCGCTCAGGCTTTGCCCAGCGCGATCCTGAATTCATAGACCTTTTTGCTCAAAACTTCGCACGTGTCGCTGCGCGAGTAAGGTGGCAATAAATCCGTGCTGCGGTTTACCTGCGGTCATCCAGAATGTTCAGGGCGTAACGCGTGTGTCGCCGTTCGCCAGTTCTAATCATCGCGCCCTTGGAAACGAGGTCTTGCAGATCTCTTGTCGCCGTCGCGCGCGATGCTTGAGTGATGGCGATATAATTCTCGGCGCTGAGCCCTCCTTTGAACCCGTCGATGCCTTCGCGGAACATTCGGGCGATGACCTTTTCCTGCCGCTCGTTGAACAGGTTTCGGTAGCGTTCGTAAAACTTGGCTTTAGCTACGGAGAATTCGACGCGGACCAGCGTTACGCGTTGCGCTTCAAGGATCGTGTTGGCAAAGTAGAGCAGCCAATTTGTTACCGCGTTGCTCTTATTGCTGGCCTGCAGGTTGTCGTAGTAGGCCTTGCGGTGGCGTTCGATCGTGTATGCCAAAGCGATGAGACTTGGTTCACCCAGGCTTTGAGCAAGCGCCTTTTCGCAGAGGGCACGGCCTATGCGGCCGTTGCCATCCTCAAATGGGTGGATGCTCTCGAAATAAAGGTGCGCGATACCGGCTCGCGTCAACGCCGGGAGCGGCGTCTTACCTTTAGGCGCGGTATCGTTGAACCAAGCGGTGAAAGCATCCATTTCGGCTTTGACCCGCGCTGAGGGAGGTGCCTCGAAATGCACTTTGGGCTTATCCAGCCGATTGGAAACGATCTGCATGACGTCGGCATGCTGGCGGTAATTGCCAATGGTCTCAATACGCCGTTCCCCCGACATCACCATCTTGTGCCAAGCGTAGAGAGTGCGATGCGAGAGGGCATGGCCAAAATGTAAATACACGTCGGCCATCATTTCCGCGATGCCGCGCTCGGCACGCGGAATGCGCCTGTTCTCGCTGCCCAGCCCAAGTTGCTGGCGCAGGGATGATTGCAGACTCTCGCGGTTGAGGTATTCCCCTTCAATCGCGGATGTCTTCAAGGCCTCCTCACTGATAAGATCGATGCGTATCTGGTCGCGATCGTCAGAACCGACGTGCCGAAAGACACCCAGGAACTCACCCGATCGGAGCAGGAATTCGCTTTCCAGCGGTTCCAATTCTTCCTTATCGTAGGTAAAATGCGGCCAGTCAGCCTGCTCCCAATTCCATACCATGAGTTATAGCGTACCTTTCTATAACTCATAGTGCCTTAAATAATGAGCTATAGCAATCCTCTCTATGCCTCAGAAACCGGGGTTTTGCCCTGGTACGCACAAGTTCGCCCTCTCTCGCGAAACGAAATCGGGGCGATTTCTTAATCGGCAGGCCGGTCGCTCCAAGTATCTAGGGCCTCCACAAGCGTGCGCGCCCTCCACCCACACACCAAGCACTATATCGGCATCATGCGCGGGACCGGGAAGGTGATGGTGCGCCGGAGAAAATTCAACTCCGAAGGCGGAGCGCGCATTCCACGTCAGGTAACTCGAGCCATGATTTCAGATTGGATCGTCCTTGCGGTATATAGCGATGCGTCTAAGGACAGATTCCCAAATGCAAGTTGGCAAAGTAGATAATTAGCACCGGCCTCTTCGAGCTGATCAAGAAGAGCTTGTCGCGCGGAAGATGCCGTTCCCACCACGCACAATTCGCTTTCGATTGCTGCATCCAAGCTCAGCGGCAGATTTGGGGGCGTCTGGAGCGCATTGAGGTCGTAGAGGAACCTGAAGCTCTTGAGCCATCGTTCGTAAGCGGGTGCCGCGAGCGCATATGCATCTGTTTCCGATCGCGCGATCACGACCATGCGGAGCATTCCAAGAAATGGCCCTCGCTCGTCCGCGTCGGCACTGCGCTCCCGGCAGGCTCGGAATGCATCTGTAATTCTGCGAACAGAAGAGGCAGGTCCAAGGCACGCGATATTGGCGCCACTTGAAGCGGCCCAGCTGGCCGACTCGGGTCTATTGGTGGCGATCCATGTCGGTGGATGGGGGCGCTGATAAGATCTCAGCGTCAAAGGGACGTCATTCAGCTCAAAATGGCGGCCGCTATAGGACAGCGTGTCGCCCTTCATCGCCTTGATAAGGATTTCGCTGGCTTCCGCATAGTGACCTGGCGCCGCCTCCGCAGCAATCCCGAAGTAACCCAGTTCGACTGGGAGAGAGCCGCGCCCTATACCCAGTTCGACCCTGCCACCACTCAACTGGTCCAGCATGCAGATCTCCTCGAACGCACGCAGCGGATGATAAAGGGCAAGGAGCATTACCATCGGGCCGACGCGGAGGTGCCGGGTGCGCTGGACGACGCTAGATAAGAACAGATTCGGCGATGGGCCCCTCCCGTGCGGAGTGCAGTGGTGCTCTGCCAGATGATATGCGCAGAAACCAAGGTGATCGCACGCCTCTGCCAAACTCAGGCGATCGGCGTATTGTCGGGCAATCTCGCAGCCATCCTCGTCCAGGTGGTCGAATATGCCGAAGGTCAGGCCCAGGGGGAAGGCATTCTTCACGCGATTTCTCCAACTCTTTGCAACAGTTCATGGCTCGCAATGATGCAAGCAAATTCAAATTATCGGTGCGCTTAATGGCCGGGGAACTATCGACTGGTTAAGGCAGAAGCAGCAGCCGCTGACGGCCGGCACAGCGGGATCGTTTTCTCCGCCCTTCCAGCTATCTCTCTGGCGGCCTCAAGGAATTCATCCATCTCGGTTTTCGTACCGATGCTGATGCGGATGTAATTTTCCAGCCCTGCATCCGGAAAGAAGGCGACGAGTATCTTTTGCCTTTCCAAGGCTGCTTGCCACCATGAGCCTTCCTGCCCCGGTGGCACACGCGCTAGCAGGAAATTTGCGTGAGAAGGTATTACGGAAAATCCGAGTTTCGACAGTGCCACCGTCACTCGCTGTCTTTCATCCCTGATGTGCTTGTGGTTCTCGGCATAGGCGCCGCGGTGCCCAAGCACACTGATGCCAACAGCCTGGCCGATCACGTTCATGTTGAAGACGTTCTGGAGATCCCGCAGCCTGCCAATGACTTCGGGGTGGCCAAGTCCGAAACCGACGCGAATGCCGGCGGTGGCATAGCTTTTCGAGAATGTTCTCAAGATCAGGAGGTTTGGATAGCGATCGAGGAGATGCAGACCATTGTCCGGTGCAAAATCGACATAGGCCTAATCCAAGACAATCAGACGGTCTGATTGTGATACCAGGCGTTCAACATCGGCCACAGGAACAAACGTTCCGGTCGGATTGTTTGGGTTGGCCAGCAGAATGAACTTGGCATCTTTTGCCGGTCCCAAAAGCAAGTCTTCGACGGGCAAGGAATGATCTGCGCACCATCCGATTTCGAGAAATTGAGCACCCTGCAAACGGGCAAGTTTGCGGTTGAACGAAAACCCCGGCGACATCATCGCCATTCTGTCTCCTGGAACCAGGAAAGCTCTGTAGATAAGCCCGAGCAGTTCAGACGATCCGTTTCCGGCGATCACCTGATCCTTCGAGACGCCGTAGGCTTCCGACGCTGCTTGCCTTAAGCTGACGTTGTCGTCTTCTGGATATAGATATTGCCGTTCAAGAGCCGCCATCGCACTTTGCATTATGGCTTTCGGCAACGGAAACGGGTTCTCGTTCGTGTTTAGCTTGACGCAACAAGGATCCGGCGCCGGTTTGTCGGACAGCAGAACATCTAACTGTCCCGCTACCTGCGAAAGGGAAGAAAGCACAGTTTGCAGTTTTGCATCAGACATCAATTTTTCTCCGTTTCAGTCTCAGTGCGTCCGGCACGAGCTGGTGATCAAGACAGGGCCTGGACCACCGACGATAGCGCTGCCGTGAGACCCGGGTGCACGGTGGGGCGACGACCGCGGGGGCAGCGCGGTCTGTGCGATCGGATCGGAATTGCAGGAGCCCCGCATCACTCCTCAAGGGCGCCAAGGCACGAATACTTGATTGTCCCAGCTACTCGGCTCGGTGATTTGTTCAAAGACGTTTGATCACGATGCCGTATTTCCTCAACACGTAGCCGATCTGGCGCGGCGTCAGTCCGAGCAGGCGTGCCGCCTTTGCCTGGACCCAGCCACATCTCTCCATCGCCTGGATGACACGTTCGGCATCGGCCATTCTCGCAGAGTGGACTACCCCGACTGGGTCCAGCGGCGGCTGCCCTTCGGTCGCTGACGGCGGTGGGACGGCGGCAGAACTAACCCCAGCAGCCGGCGGTATGGCCCGAACCACTGGTAGCGGCCCGATCGGCGAAGGTTGCAGCGCGACTTTGCCAACTCTGCAAGTATGCAGCGCCTCGGCGAAGCATTTGCCCTGGCAGCATGCAAAGTCGTCTTTCCCGATTGATGGCCCCGCCGCCAGAACCGCGGCACGATACACGCAGTTTTCCAGTTCGCGAATGTTGCCGGGAAAGTCACAGTTTATCAGTACTTCGATCGCGCTCGGATCGAAGGTCAACATAAGGCCATTCTCATCGTTGAAATTCTTGAGAAACTCAGCTGCAAGTAGCGGAATATCGCTGCGCCTTTCGCGAAGCGGCGGCACCAGCAAGGGAACAACACTGATGCGGTAGTAGAGGTCGGCACGGAACTCGTTTCTGGCAACTGCCTCTTCCAGGTTCTTGTTCGTGGCGGCAATGATGCGGACGTCGACTTTAATGGTCTGGTTGCCCCCGACCCGCTCAAACTCCTGCTCCTGCAGCACGCGCAAGAGCTTTGCCTGGAACGAGGCCGAAATCTCGCCAATCTCGTCTAGGAACAATGTCCCCTTGTCGGCGAGCTCAAAGCGCCCCTTGCGCGAGTTGAACGCACTTGTGAATGCACCCTTCTCATGGCCGAACAATTCGGATTCCAGCACAGTCTCGGGTAGCGCCGCGCAATTGAGCTTGATGAAGGGCCGCTTGGCGCGCGGGGACAACTCGTGGATAGCCTTGGCGACCAGCTCCTTACCGGTACCGGATTCGCCTCGCAACAGAACCGCAATCTTGGCCTTGGCTACGAGCGCGACCTTCTCAAGCAGACCTCGCAACGCCAAACTGTCGCCAATCATCCCCTCCACGTGAGTGTTACGCTGCGGGGCCAGGCGCTTCTGCTTTGGCAGGGAGTCCTGCTTTGCCATCGGTTGCTCGCGGTCGCCCTCGAAAGAGCGATGCGACTTCACTGCCTGCCCTACCAGGTTGGCGACTAGCGGGAGCAGACAGAGGCTGTAATCGAGCCAAACTCTTGAGCCATGGCGCAGTACGTGGTCGATAGTCAGCGTGCCCACGACATTTGCATCGACGCTAATGGGAACGCCGATGAAGGACACTGGTATGTCGTCGGAAGCCCCGAGCACGTCCATGTCGGCGGCGGTGAAAGCCGGATGAACCGCGATGTTCTCGGTGGCCAGGGGCTTGTCCGTCGCCAAAACCTGGTCGATTGCATTCCGCGGAAGGTACGTCCGGCAGCGCTCACTGCAGCTCTCGGTCCGGCCAGCGCCTGCGATGATTTCCAGTTCGCCATCACCGTCGAAAAGAGAGATGATGCCGTGCCTCATCTGCAGAAACGATCGCAGCAGGTCTACAACCTTGGCCAGCCTGACCTCGAGCCCGGAGGGGGCGGTGAGCGCTTTCGAAATTTCGTAGATGCCGGCAAGCGCGCTCGCGCGCGACGGCAGAATGGCGGGTTCCAAGTCATCCCTTTTGGTGTCGTGGAGTGATGTGCAGCTTGACGAAGTCTGCTCAGCACTTTCTTCAGATTGGCGACCATTGTCCTGATCTAACATGTCATCCTCGATCTTGGGGCGCGACAGCAACGCCGCGCCATCTGGATCTGCGATGTCCCCGGCGTAGACGCATCGTCAGATGGCATCAGGGCCCGAGCCAACGATGGCCGGCACCAACAAGAATTTCTTCGCCCCGCGAGCCGCAGCATGATTGGCGCACTTGCTTGCGGGTGGGAGCCGCTTACCGGAACGCTTGAGACGTTGATGCAGGTAGTCGTGAGGTGTCGGCGGCAGGACGCCAGAGTTCCGCAGGCGACATACTGCCTTGCATAAGATCAAGTGTGGGTCACGGTTTTGGGCGTCGGTCAGGCCCTGACGAGGGGCAAGCCCGAAAGACGCCGGAGGCAAGGCTTGATGCATGGCTCGGCTATTCCTTACTGAACTGGGGCGCGGTTCAGGCTTCCGGAGCGCAGCCACACGTTGCCCTACAGAGCGGGAATGAGGATGGCTAGTCAACCGAGCTTTCCTCGCATTTCTGAAAGGAAAGCACGAGGACATGATAGAATTCCATCAACTTAGATTTGCCGACGGATGGACATCGAACGGCAGAGTAACCGCGGCGTGTTCACGGAGGACCGGCGCGGTGAGCGTACAAGGTCGACGCCCCCGGGATGCTGTCGGCATTAGGGCGGCTGCGTCGACACTACGGCCCGAAGTGTCGTCGAGCGGCTAAAGTGTTCGCGCTATGAAGCATCTTCTGAGTCGCACCGATGCGCACCAAGTCCCGTGAATCATTCCGTCTTATCGACGACCCGTCGAGAAGCCACGGCTGCAGCGGGAGCGCGGTAAGAGCCCGCTCGTGTAGGGAATCCTCCACTTCCGTGCCCGGCCGGGTCGCAAATGCGACAAAGAAGCGAGCGGGCACAGCGGATCGCAGAGTTACCGACTGGTGGCTGTCAGGCTAAAGCAATGGGTGCAAAGCTGGCGTTAGTGCGGGATTTCGCCCGAGATGACGGCAACAGTGCGGAAGCTCGCACAACCCGCCCTTACTGAGGCTGCCTCACCGAGCGGAGGAATACCTTATTGGGCGCGGGCCTCCACTTGGCACAACACTTGCTGTCGACATGCCAGCAGCGCGTGACCGGAGCGCCGCGATGGGAGAAGCGCGGGAAGGGAGGAGGCCCCACCCCGATCCGGTCAGGGAGAGAAAAGCTGTTGGCTCCACCAATCCGAAGCGCGGGTCCCGTGCCCCGCAAGGCCTTCTACGCCCAGCTCTACATTCAGGTGCTTACCGCCATCGCCCTCGGTGTCGCAGTTGGCTATTTCTACCCGGAGGTCGGCGAGAGCCTGAAGCCGCTCGGCGATGCTTTCATCAAGCTTGTCAAGATGATTATCGCGCCGGTGATCTTCCTAACCGTGACGACCGGCATTGCCGGCATGAATGACCTCAAGAAGGTCGGCCGGGTCGCCGGCAAGGCAATGATCTATTTCCTCACCTTCTCGAGCCTCGCATTGATTGTCGGTCTCATTGTCGCAAATGTCGTTCAGCCGGGTGCCGGCCTGAACATCGATCCGGCGTCGCTCGATGCCCAGGCCGTGAAGGGCTATGCCGCCAAGGTCCACGAGCAGTCGGTGACCGGCTTCCTGATGAACATTATTCCCTCGACGATCGTTAGTGCCTTCGCCGAAGGCGACATCATGCAGGTCCTGTTCTTCTCGGTGCTGTTCGGCATTGCCCTGGCGATGGTTGGCGACACGGGCAAGCCTGTGCTTTCTTTGCTTCAGGCGCTCCTCGCGCCGGTGTTCAAGCTGGTCGGCATTCTGATGAGGGCCGCGCCCGTCGGCGCTTTCGGCGCCATGGCCTTTACCATCGGCAAATATGGCATCGGTTCGGTGGCCAACCTCGCCATGCTGGTCGCCACGTTCTATTTCACCGCCTTCCTCTTCGTATTCGGGATTCTAGGCGCGGTCTGCCGATACAACGGCTTCTCGATCTTTTCTCTCGTGTGCTACATCAAGGAAGAGCTGCTGCTGGTCCTAGCAACGTCCTCCTCGGAGGCCGCGCTGCCTTCGCTCATCGCGAAGATGGAGAACGCCGGCGCGAAGCGTTCCGTCGTGGGTCTCGTCATCCCGACTGGATATTCCTTCAATCTGGACGGCACCAATATCTACATGACGCTCGCCGCCCTCTTCATCGCCCAGGCAACGAACACGCACTTGTCGATTCCCGATCAGATTTTCCTATTGCTTGTCGCGATGCTTTCCTCGAAAGGTGCCGCAGGTATAACAGGGGCCGGCTTTATCACCTTGGCTGCTACGCTCTCCGTAATACCAAGCGTTCCCGTTGCTGGGATGGCCCTCATCCTTGGCGTGGACCGCTTCATGTCCGAATGCCGAGCGCTGACGAACGTAATCGGCAATGCGGTGGCCTCGCTGGTTGTCGCCCGCTGGGAAGGCGAACTGGATGAAACGCGCATGAAAGCTGCCTTCTACGGGAGCTTGCCGAGAGATTAAACCGACCACGCGCCCCAGCAAGATTGCTGCAGCGCGACCAGCCAAGTCGCCGGCTCATCAGCCACCAAACAATCGGCTCGCCGGGTCTAAACAGCGGTTCGCGGGCCACAGATCAGAAGCATCAAATGCGGTGAGGACAAGAAACATGGACGCCCTATGGAAACGGACCGCAGACCGAGACGCGCCCGGGTGCGCCTGGAGCGCTGATCAATGTATAGGCCGTCGATCGGGGAGGATGCCGAAATCACTTTGCCGCCCCAATCCGTCGCCGGCATGCACCGGATGACGGAGCGCCAGCCGATCAAAATCGGAGCGACGGCAAAGCGCCCTACAATTGCCGATCTCGCCCGCGAAGCGGGGGTGAGCGTGGCAACGGTCGATCGGGTGCTGAACGCTCGCCTTCCGGTGCGGGAGGAGACCGCGCGTCGCGTCCACCACGCGGCCCACGCGATCGGCTATCATGCTGCGGGACTTATCAAACAGCGCATGGGAAAGGACCTGCCCCGCTACCGGCTGGGCTTCATCTTGAGGAAACCGGCCCAGCATTTTTACCAGGAGTTCGCGCGCGAGATCGAGGCGTCGGTCAGTTCGGCCCACTGCTTCCACGGCATTCCGCTCATCGAATTCGCGCCGTCACATTTGCCTGGGGATCTGACGGCACTGCTTAAGGATCTTGGTAGCCGATGCCACGCAATCGCCATGGTGGCGCCAGACCACCCGAAGATCACGGCAACAGTCGAGGAGCTCAAGGCGAAAGGCATCCCCGTCTTTTCGCTACTTTCTGACTTCGCCGCCGGCGTGCGCGAGGGCTACATAGGTCTCAATAACCGCAGCGTCGGTCGGACGGCAGCTTGGATGTTCTCCAAGGTCGCTAAACGGTCTGGCAAGGTGGCCGTGTTTGTCGGCAGCCACCGTTTCCAGGGTCATGAGCTGCGGGAAAGCGGGTTCCGTTCCTATTTCCGTGAGAACGAGCCAGCATTCGAGGTGCTGGATACGCTCGTCAATCTTGAGAAGCGACAGATCACTTACGAGGCGCTGCTGGATCTTATGCAGCGGGAACCTGAGCTCGTCGGCTTCTACATGGCCGGCGGTGGCATGGAGGGAGCTATCTCCGCGCTCCGGGAAGAGGGCAAAGGCCAGGATCTCGTTGCGATCGTGAATGAAATCACGCCGGAGTCGCGGGAGGCCCTCGCGGACGACATCATCACGATGGCGGTGGCGACGCCACTGCGCCGACTTTGCCAGGAGCTGATGTTGCTGATGGATCGCGCCATCAAGACCGGCACCGCGGAGACGCCGGGGCAGACATTTCTCCCGTTTGACATCTATCTGCCGGAAAACATCTGAAATGATGTGATCTATCGCCATGGCCGACATTCCTTTCATGAATGCCTCGCAGTCCACTCCACTCGGGACGGTGTGCGCATTTCAAATGAAGTGTTCGCTCTGCTCATTCAGATCGAGAGCGAAGCCGTGCTGGGGGGATCTCCTCAATTCAATCACGTTAGATGAAGCTAAGCGTGAAGCTCTTACAAAGGAGCTTCGTCAGTTGTGGGAGCAGCGCTGCATTCGGCTGCATCCCTCACAAGCTGCTCGCGTCCGTCAAGGCGCCGATCGTTTGCTGGACGAAGCATAACGGGCCCACCAAAATGGCTCTTTCGCTTCATGCGGTGTTCCGAACAGGAGCGGTGTGTTGCCCAGAGTCGGCCCGCTCACTAATGGTCAGGCGACGCCGAGGCCGATCGGGGGCAGTTTTTGGCGCCGTTTTGCAGCAATGCTTGCTGATGGCTCAGCGAAGCCCCCCGTGATCGCCGGGCTGCCGGAGAGGCAACCAGGCGTGCGCCCTTCAGCATTCCCAAACCTGATCGTCGTCGGCCTTGAGAACGCGCCATCGATCGAACGCGAAAAGCGGGTTGGCCGGCCTTCAGGAGGAGGCGAACACAAGTGAAGCGGCTTGAAGCTCGGCGTGAAAGGGGAAACAACTTTTCCGGACATATCGTGAGCGCGGCAAACTCGCTCCCAAGAAGTATAGCGGCCCGGTAAAGGCTCGGGGAATTCATGCACTCCGCGGGCCACGAAAACGTCCTGCCCAGGGCAAGCCTATATTGGCTTTCCCGATTGCGCACGACGCCGCTGCGTGGCTCCGCCAAATCCACTCGGTCAGTACCGGGACGACGTTCCGACCAGGCGGCCGCCGCGGTACTCGTGGAAAAAGGGTCGCCCCAGCGACGACTGCGACGACGAGTAGCTTCGGTCAGGCTCCGTTCTTGTCGAAGGAGCCTGTCATGCTCTGCCGCTGCCGGACGACGCTCGATGCGAGTTCGACTCGGCTCGTGCCCTCCACTCTCCCAGCGCGCCAATTCTGCGCAGCTGTCCGTTCTTCTGCGCCAACCGATGTCGGTTCATGTTTTTAATCAGCGGGCTAGCGTCGGTAGCACCGGCCTTCGGAGGGTATGCCGTCCTGCACTGCCAGCGCAGATTGGATCGCAGCTCTTGAGCAGCTCCTTTCAGTTCGGATGCCAGCCGTCGCTCTACCATCGAAAACACGGGAGATAGCTTTTGCATGCTGCAGGAATCCACCACCTCCTCGGTCCCGAGATGGCATTGCTACTTGCTCTTAGGTGCTCATAGGAACCGGTCTGTTCCGGGGTGTGCGTCGCCAGCGGGGCTTGCTCGGGCGGTCGGATGCATATAGCTCGGCTACAGAAGAAGCGGCCAGACCTTCATTCGCCGTCTGCCGCGACTTCCTGCATAATTCGTGTTCACAAGGAACGACCTATGAGGCGGCAGCCCCGAGCATTCACGGTGGAGATCAGACAGAAGCGCAGTTCTCAAAAACGGAGTCGTTCGATCTGGAGCGATGTCGATCTTACCGCAGCAATGGCCGAGACAACAAGGGAACTCGAGGAGATGGAGTTGCCAAATGGTCGCCCTGTTGACTCAAGTGTTGTAGCGCTTGATGCTGAACGCTTGCACAAACCGCGAGCGGAGTATCTCATGGCAAATCCCCTGGACGCAGAACCAGAAATAACTGCAACGCAACCGGCAGCGAAGGTAGAGGGGCCTCAAAAGAAGAAAGCCAAACGGTCGCCGAGAGCGAAGGCTGAGCCTAGGCCGCCTGCTCGGAAAGCGCCCAATGCGGCGTCTCAGGCGGAGGAAGCACCAGCAGCGACCGTGCGGGCCGGACGTAAGATCTACTCTGAAAAGGAGCGCGCCCAGATGCTCGCCCTGATACAGAAGTCCATCAGTGGCGGCGCCACCATCAAGAGCGCCGTAAAGCAGGCCGGCATTTCGGAACAGACCTACTATCAATGGAAGAAAGCTGCGTTGCCCGCATCGGTTGGTGACGATCTGAAGGACCTCGTCGCGCTTGAGGAAGAAAACAAACGACTGAAGAGCCTGCTCGCGGAACGCCTGCGCAAGGAGAACGCGGAACTGAAGAGGAAGCTGGGGTTTTAATAACGCTGAATCGCAGATCGGAGCGCCAGAATTCTTGTCCGACGCGCTATCGAGAGCTCATAGCTACGGGTCTGGTATCGGCAGTTCTGGCCGGAGGAAGCGGTCGTCGGTGATCCCGGAGAGGCCGCCGAGGTGAAGCAGCAGCTGCGCGACCGCGGTCCTAGAAAAAGATCACCTCAGGACCACCTGCGGTTGGCTCGCGCACTCGCCCTGTCCGCCACCAGTTGCTCTTCGTCCGAAAATTCCGATAGTCCGCCGCCCTCAGCATCAGATCCAACCATCGCCTTGCGGGCCCATCGAACTGCGCGGCCGCCCAAGGCAGTCCAATGGCCAGTCTTGACAATGGTGATCCGGCAAGCATCCGCATGAGCGGGATACAGGAGCGATCTCGAAATGACTTCTCCGCTCAATTTGCCTACGCGCCTTAGACCGGCACTCGCGCCAGTAGCCCGTGTCGGATGAGATCGATGCTGGCGGCAAATGCGCCTGCAGTGTCATTCAATGCGTGGACTTCCTCGACGAGCTCAAGAGAAAAGGGACCCGTATAGCCGCCATCAAGTAGCGCCCGGATCTGGCTGCAATTGTCGGAACCTCCCAGGAGGCGATCCGGGTGAACCCACAAGGTTGGATCGTTTATGCCTGAAATGTGCACGAGACCGGTCAGATCGCAAAAGAAGGACGTCTCGCCGGCGAGTGTGTGGTGGAATGTATCGTGCACAAGCCGGAAGACGGACTGGCCATCAACCCAGGCAATAGCGTTAGCCGCTTCGTTCTTCGACCGAAGCGAGGAGGTCTGGAAGCCAAGCGGTTCGATGAGCCCAATCAGACCCCGCGACTGAAGTATCGGCTTGAGCGCCTTCAAGGCGACGCGGAGATTGCCATTGCGCTCGCCATTGGCGGACCACGAACCGTCGTTCACCGGCACCAGCATGAGCGCCTGGGCGCCACAGGCGGCCGCATAATCGGCGAGCTTGCTGGCCTCGGCCTTGCGGGCGGGAGTCCATTCGTTGAACCGCTGTAGAGCGTTGACTGAGATGATCGTGACGCCCGCTTCGGCAGCGGCAGACCGAACATCCGCCGGCGGCTTGCCGCGCACAACAGCCTTACTGCAGGGATTATTCCGGATTTGCACGTCGGTCAGACCGAGATCGCGGGCGAGCGCGAAGAACGTCCTGACGTCAAGCCCGGGCGTCGCCATGTAGTCGAGTGCAATCCGAAGTGGCGCCTGGCGCACGGAGTGGCTTTCCTTCATGAAGGCGGCCGCCATTCTCGGCTGACTGGCTTCTGCCGTTTGTTGATTTACGAGGCCGAAATGATCGGCATAGGGAGGCGAGTCAATCAAACTGACCCGCTCTTCATTCACACGATTGTGCTTCATTGTGAGCCGACTTTCACGCAACGCATACTACCGCGCCTCTTGAGAACATTGATCTGCTAGGCGAAATGACCGAAGATCGATCGAGGCTATCCAGCTGCTTCCGCAGAGTAGGCGCCAACCCGGAAAGATGCTGAACCGATCCGGAGCCAAACTGATGTGGCAAGCTGCGAAATCGATATCATCATCTCGGAAGGCCGGAGGGGTGTGTACATCGGGGAACTTCGTGTGTGCGTTGCAGGTCAGATACTTGCAATCTGGCCCTCTGGAAACAGCCAGTTCGTTGCAATTGAAGCCGTCCAGTTGGTGAAGTGGCATGGCGGGGGATCATCGGGCTAACAATTTGGGCTCCAACAATGAGGCCCTCCGGCTTCTGCGCCCCCGACATCTCTTGGCTTCGCCCAACCGTCCGTGGCTCCGCCGTAGCCAGCGTGGCCCTACCGATCGAGTTGCCGGCGATAAAGATAGAATCAGGGGCAACCTTGCTGGCGGCCCTGATGGGGTGCTGTTGAAGACACTTACCCGGAGATGGCGCATCTCGTGCGGCTCGTTCAAGGGAAGGAGGAGCGGCCAGTGCATTATGGCCCACGGTCACAACGAGCGCATGCTGCTGCCGATCGAGCGTGGCACGGCGCACGGTGCCGTGATGCCATGCTGTCGGCCGGCCGGCTTAGCCAACTGCGCTACTGATGGAAGGTCGGGCGGCAGCAGGGGTTCGCCGCGGTGGCTGGCTGTTCCCGGGGCAGCACGCGATTACCCGACGCTGCAGATCCATCGGATTGTCGCCGAGAATGCAAAAGCGCCAACACCGTCAAGGAGCCCGGCCGGCACACGCTGCGTCACAGCTTCGCCACGCCTGGAGGGCCGGCGTCGATGTCGGAGTTACCCGGGTCCTGCTGGGGGACGCAAGCTCGACACACGGCCCTCTAAGTAAGCTCGACCCGCAGATATGCTGCAGGCCAGTCAGCTCGAGAACTTAGCCTTTTCAAGGAGGCGGAGAGCTCGCCCGACGGGTGAGCGTGCGGCGACTCGATCGAGATCGCCGATATGCTCCGTGCTGCCCGGCTTGCCTATCAGGTCGCGTATGCAGGCCAGCTCAGCCTCGGCAGCTCAAGGTCATTTCGGCGATCGAGCACTGCCGCACGGCAGGCGTACGCGGCCAACGGCGGATCGGGCACAACTGCCTTGGTCGTCACACACGTCGATGAGGTAGGCGGAAATAAATCGTCATCCGCATCCCCCCTCGGCGGAGAGCCACGAGTCTGCCCATGCATGGCAGATGTCTCGCAACCGCTTCGATCCGAATTAATCCGGCTTTCGCGACGAGATGTTATGCTGGCTCGGAGTGCCAGGACTGAAGCTCGCCCCGGAGCGTCTGACGTCGAGATTGATCAAAGCAGCAACCCGAAAAGGTGCGCAATCTTTGGACCGTGGCTATCCTGGGTCGATTCGAATTATGAATGCGGTGCACCTTCCGCTGGCCTGCTGAGTACGAAATGGCCAGAGGCGTTACCTCCTATCGACCTTCGCAGCCCCAGGAGACCCAGCTCGCAAAGGAACGCAGACTGCTTGCGAGTGAACCGATTATCATCGGGGCGGGCACGTTCCTCAACCGACCCGCCTGTCGAGACTAGCGACCGAGGCTTTAGCGGTGGTGATTTCCTGCTTGTAGACCTTACACCCTGGTGCCAGCTCTCTCAGACCGCTCACGAGCATCTTAGCCGCCTGCTCGAGCGCCTCTTCCGGCATCGCTGCCAAGCTTTCCAAAATAAACCACATGCGGCCGCCCACCGTCTCCAACCGGGTGCGCGTGCCCTGCCGCCAATTCCAGCGGCGACATGTAGCTCCCAGATCGTCGCGCCAGATGACCTCCCCCTTGGAAGCGCTTTCGACGACTGCTTCCCCATTCAAAACAGTGTGGAAGGACTCCGTTCCTACGGCAATCGTCAGCCGCGGTTTGCCGACATATGCATCGAAATTTTCGCCGCCAATGGGTATTGAGAAACGCAGGCTCACTGCATTGTAGAGGTCAACGACAGGATTTATTGGTGGGATGCGGCCATCCTTCTCCACCCGTTTTTTCAATGCCTGCGCCGAGCACGGCGTCCGGTTTGGTTTCGCGCCGAACCGGACGTATGCCTCCGCCCAATTGGCCAAGTGCGCTTCTCCCCAGGCGGGTCCCCCCGCTCGGGCGAAATCGCAAGCCTCTCCCAACACGTCCCGAGCCATGACGCCTCGCGCACTGTCCTCTGCATCAACAAGAATGCTGATTGCGCGAAAGTCAGGTGCGATCTCTGCTATTTCTTCGTCGATCAGCGGAAAATCCAACAACGCTTCCTCCTTTAAGCCGGCCGCGACGGTGCCTTGCTTCCACCGGATTTGACAGTATCCTCAAGAATTCCTTTCCCGAAATCGACCAGGACTGGCCGACAGAGCCAGTCCTGGCAAGTCTTGCTGATTCAGTCTGCGATCAATGCCGGCGCGACTCTGGGGTCACGAGCCAGGCCCGCTCGCTGTCAGGGCGGGTATTGAGCATCTTGCCGACTCTTCGGCAAAGTTTCTTACCCGTTGGATAGCTCCAGTAAGGAGCCGAACCCCATTCTCGATCTGCCGAATGGTCAGGGCGGAATAGCCCATCACCAGTCCAATCCGGTCAGCACGGCCTTCATCTCGGATGTACAGCGATGAAATCGGATGGATGCCCACCCCGACCCGCCGCGCCTCTTCAACCAGGGCGTTCTCCAGCGACCGAGAAAGATCCTTCAACCAGACGACGACATGCAGCCCTGCATCGGCCCCCTCGATGGCAATACTGTCTGCGAACGCGCGTCGAAGGACGGCAAGCAGCGCCTCTCGCCGCTCGCCGTTAAGACGGCGGACGCGGCGCACATGGCTTTCATAACCACCGCTCTCGATGAGTGAGGCCAGGGCCTCCTGTTCCGCAACCGGAGAATGCCTGTCGAGAAGCTGCTTGGCCATCGCAAAGACGTCTTGCAACTCGGCCGGAACCACCAGGTAGCCGATGCGCAGCATCGGCGACAGTGTCTTGGAGATCGTGCCAACATAGATTACGGAACTGCGGTCTTCCAGCTTATGCAGCGGGGGCACCGGTCGAATGTCGTACCGGTACTCGCCATCGTAATCGTCCTCGATAATATAGGCGTCATTGCGCCGAGCCCATTCGAGGAGCTGATACCGCCGCGAAATCGACAAGACGGCGCCGAGCGGGAACTGGTGCGACGGGGTGACATAGGCCAGCCGCGCTGGGATCTCCTGCAGCAGCTCGGTCTTCATGCCCTCGCTATCGACGGCGACAGCGACGGGCGTGGCTCCTGTGCTGGCAAAGACTTGGCGCGCCATTCTATAGCAGGGATCCTCGATCACGAAGCTGTCAGAAGGATCGAGCAGCAGGCGCGCGCACATATCGAGGCACTGCTGTGATCCGCTGACGACGAGGATCTGCTCGACCTGGCAGCTAAGCGCTCGGGCACGCCACAAATATCCCTGCAGCGCCTGGCGCAAGCGATGCGAGCCGCGTGGATCGTGATAGGCCAGCCTTCCGGGGCTTTGTGACATCGCCGCGTTCATCGCACGCTTCCACGTCAGCGCCGGGAAATCAGATGGGGCGAGGTCGCCATAACGGAAATCGACCTTGAGGCGGTTGGGGAGGTAATCGCGCCGTGGCGGACTGGCGCGCAGTCGCTCGCCGTAACAGGAAAGGTGGATCGGGCCAGTCCGTTTCGGCACCGCGCTGGTCTCTTTACTTCGGACTAGCGAAGAGGCAACGCGAGGTCTTGCGCCTTGAATGACCTCGATGAAACCTTCGGCGACCAGCTGATCATACGCCACGGTGACCGTGGTTCGCGACACACCGAGTTCATTTGCGAGGCCACGTGACGACGGCAGCTGGCTGCCCGTTTCATAGATCCCACCCAGGATCTGCTCGCGAAGAGCTTCGCAGATCTGGCGCGCGCCGAGACCTTGCGAGCGAGCTGTCGACGCGGCAGGAGAAGGCTGGACCATTTCTTTCATCGCCAACTGGACGTTCCATCTGAGTTAGTGTGACGGCATTGTCCCCGAAATCAAGAGGGCTAAAGCCGATGGCCAGCGCCGAAGATCAGCTTGAAGCCGAGGCAACGTCAACGCCGTCCCGGAACGACGTCGGTCTCGCATTCGCCACCCGGGCCATCCATCATGGCTACGATCCGGCCGGCTTTTCCAATTCCGTTCAGACGCCGGTGTTTCTTACATCGACCTACGGATTTGAAAGCGTGGCAGCAAACGAAGCCGTCGCCGCGCTTGGCGGAAGGCTCTACGCACGCGAATACAACCCGACCACCGAGATCCTCGAAAGGCGGCTCGCCAATCTCGAAGGAGCCGAAGCTGGGCTGGTACTCGCTTCGGGGATCGCCGCCTTCGGCACGCTGATCCTTTCGCTGCTTTCGCAAGGTGACGAACTCATTGTCCACAAGACACTCTATTCGAATACGCTCGCCATGGTCGAACAGGGGCTGCCGCAGTTTGGCATCAAGGTCGTTGCCGTCGACCTGTCGAATCCGAGCAATCTCAATGGCGCCATCACTGACAGGACCCGGCTCGTGTTCTTCGAGACGCCAATCAACCCGCTGAGCCGTATCCTCGACATCGCTGCCATTGCCGAACACGCCCATTCTCGCGGCGTGAAGGTCGCCGTCGACAGCACCTTCGCCTCGCCCGCCCTCCAGCGTCCGCTGGAACTCGGAGCCGACATCGTGATCCATTCCCTGACCAAGTACATCAATGGCCATGGCGATGCTCTGGGCGGTGTGATACTGGGCGATGCGAAAACACTGCACCTGCTGCGCGAAACTGGCCTGCGCTATCTCACCGGGGCAGCGCTCTCGCCCATGTCGGCGTTCCTGATTTTGCGCGGGTTGAAGACACTCACCTTGCGTATGGAGCGTGCTTGCGGTCGCTCAGGCGCTCGAGGCGCACCCGGCTGTGGCTTGGGTTAGCTATCCATTTCTCGGCTCTCATCCCGACCATGAGATCGCGCGCAGACAGATGTCGCAAGGCTCGGGCATGTTGGCTCTCGGCCTCCAAACGGGGTTCGAGGGCGCGCGCCGAATGATGGACCGGCTCAAGCTGATCATCAGGGCGGTCAGCCTCGGCGACGCTGACAGTCTTATCTATCATCCGGCAAGCCTGACCCGCTCGCGCAAGTCAATCCGCAAGGACGCGCATTTGCCTGACGGAGTCGGCAACGACCTCATGCGTCTGTCGGTAGGGCTCGAAGACGCCGCCGATTTTGATCGCGGATCTAGAGCAGGCGCTGGACGGGATCTGATGCCCAACGCTTCACCCAATGTAACAACGGGAGCTTCAGCATGACTTTCCTGAGCGGCCTTTCGGCCTTCCCAATACCGCCAAGCGACAGTGACGGCGGCGTCGATGTCCTGGCGCTTCGAAAGCTGATAGCGCGGCTTTGCGCAGCAAAGGTGGATTCCATCGGCCTGCTCGGTAGCACCGGCACCTACATGTATCTGTCGCGCGCGGAACGCCGCCGGGCGATTTGCGAGGCGCTGGACGAGACGCGTGGACGAGTCCCGCTCGTGGTGGGCGTGGGCGCTTTGCGCACCGATGAAGCGGTACACTATGCAAGTGATGCGAAGGCCCTTGGCGCAGCCGCGGGGTTGCTCGCGGCTGTTTCCTACACCCCGCTCACTGACGACGAAGTTTTCGAGCATTTTTCGACAGTGGCGCGCGAAAGCGGCCTGCCGATCGTGATCTACGACAATCCTGCAAACACGCATTTTCGCTTCACGCCAGCGCTCATCGAGCGTCTGGGACAGCTGCCTGAGATCCTCGCTATTAAAAACTCAGCCGACCGGGGCGATGCTATCAAAGGCCAACTTGCGCACCAGAAAAAAATTGTGCCGAAAGGATTCTCGATCGGCTACAGCGGCGACTGGAACGCCACCGAGGCCCTGATCGCCGGCGCCGATACATGGTACAGCGTCCTCGGTGGCATCTTGCCCGACCCCTGCCTGAGGATGGTCAGAGCCGCTCAGCACGGCGACCACGCAGAAGCACACCGGATCGACGCCACCCTGGCCCCGGTGTGGGAGCTTTTCAAGACGTTCTCGAGCCTTCGCGTCGTCTACGCAATCGCCGAGCTCCTCGAAATCTGTTCCGCCGAGCCCCCACGGCCAATCAAGCCGCTTTCCGCTGCGGCGAAGGGCCAGCTCGCCGGCGTCTTGGACCGTCTAGGATCAGGCGTCGGATCGTAAGCCGCGCGACTTCATATTGCCGAGGGAAAAATGTACGCACCGACCCTTTCGATGACTAGCCGAGATGTTCTCCATATCTGATCGGGAACAATGCGCGCGGCGTGCTGATCACCGATGGATCGACAGGCCTCGACGCCAATCACGTCCTCGTCAACGTGTTCGATTGGCAGAACGTCTTATCGGCGAGGGAGGTAGGCGTCCGGGGCCGCCAACGCCTACATTTCTCCGGAAGAGTGTGCAGGCCAGACGACTTCCACTCGAAGCATCAAAGCCTTGATGCGCTAACAGCATTCAATCGCTGCGCAGGATCTTTGCTTCAAGCGCGGCTGCCACAAAAGCCCTTCGGGCAGCTGGTGGATGGGCCTCACCACGCAATACTTGCAGACAAGCGTCCATCGCTACCCTCCGTTTCTCGGTCCGATGATGAAGAGCACGGATCAGGATAGCGGCCGCCTGGTTGACATCGAATACGATACGCTCAGAACTGTGGCGGCCAACCTGAACAACGACCGCCCTCTCAAATCTGTGCAAGCCGGTCATCTCTCCGCCCCCCAAGGCGATCATCCGTCAATAGGGCCCAGCTCGTCTTCTTTGCCGAGCCGACACTGCATCTGTGAGCCGAGACAGCGCTAACCTCACACGCGCTTAGCCGCTCTGTCCCGCTGCCGATCTGCAGGCGGGATCCATCGGTTGTCGGAGGTTGTTCCTCCAACATGGCGGCGCGATTCAAAAAGCCGAATAGGCCTTTTGGGCGCTGCCCTCGCCATCGAAAATCTTGTCGATGACCTAAAGAGTAGCTTGATCAAGGAAGGCTCTCTTCTAGCGCGACAACCTTCGTGCTCAGCACGCGCGCTCGGTGCCGAGGGAGCGCGGCACCTCCCGTGGCGCGGGTGATGTGTGACCGTGCACATCCTTGCCCAGCGCTTGCGGTGGCCAGGCCTTCTACAGTGCCGCACAGCGCTGCCTCGCAATTCTGGTGATTTTTGCGTGTCAGCCATTTGTTTTAGATCACGCGGCAGACCTTATCATTCATCGCGCGAATGCCTCACATCCAAACAATCTAATTTACCGGTTCCTCATGATCCTGCATAGCGCGACATCAAAACCAACGACCACGTTTTCCAGCCGTTTCCTGCGGTTGCTCTAGGTCACCTCGACAAGGATCTGCTATGCGCATTTGCGGTATCAAGCTGACGCACGACGGGGGAATCGCTGTCGTGGAAGACGGCAGATTAGTCTTTTGCATCGAGCAGGAGAAGCTCGACAATAACCCACGATACCAACATATCGAGCGGCTTGAGACGGTCGCCGCCGTTTTGGCGGAAAACGGGCTTGCTCCGCGCGATATCGACCGGTTCGTTATTGACGGATGGGACGGTGAAATCCAGTCAGAATTCCAAGTTCTGAGTAACGGCTCCCCTATCACTCTCAACGGCGCGCCATATGTGGAGCGGTACGCCGAAAATCCTCTGACAGCCTATCAAGGTTCCGGTCTCATGCTCGACAATGGGGTATGTTCTTATGAAAGCTACCCGCATGTTGTTGGGCACGTAGCTTCCGCATACTGCACCAGCTCATTCGCCAAAGCAGAGGAACCGGCATTTTGTCTGGTATGGGACGGCTGCATCTTTCCGCGGCTTTACTACGTCGAGCCAAGTGGAGTCCGATTTGTTGGGTGCCTGTTTCCGATGATAGGCCATGCCTATGCGGCCGCGGGCCAACATTTCGGTCCTTACAGGCAAGAACTGCGGACTGGCTGGAATCTCGGTATCGCCGGCAAGTTGATGGCCTATATTGCGCTCGGAGTGGTCCATGAACACATCGTGAATGTGTTTCAGGAGCTTTACGACGACCATTTTGCCTGGGATACGGACCTTGCTTTTGGCTACGGGAACAACAGCCACAGCGAAGACGCGTTACTCACGGCTGTGCACGACTTCTTCGATGCAAGCGCGTCGCGGTTAATCCCCGAAACGCCCGAGGACATACTTGCTTCCTTCCATGCCTTCGTGGAGCGTCTTCTCGTCCAGGGGATGACAAGGGCGCTGCTTGGGTACTCAGTCCCCAAAACCCGAAACCTGTGCATAGCCGGCGGATGCGGGCTGAACATCAAATGGAACAGCGCTCTTCGGGCGAGCGGTTTGTTCGACGCAGTCTGGGTGCCTCCGTTTCCAAACGACAGCGGATCGGCGATCGGTGCCGCTTGCTGCGCGCTGGCCGCCGACAAAGGTTTCGTGCATCTCGACTGGTCAGTTTACAGCGGGCCAAATGTGAGCCATGGCAAGGTTCCGCCTGGTTGGCAATCTGCTGCTTGCAGCCTGAAAGAACTTGCCAGCGTGCTCGCCGACAACAAGCCTGTGGTGTTCCTTGCAGGTCGCGCAGAGCTTGGTCCACGTGCTTTGGGAGCCAGAAGCATCCTGGCGGCCGCAACTTCGCCGGAAATGAAGGACCATCTCAACAAAATCAAAGTTCGAGAGCACTTCCGACCGGTAGCGCCAATATGCTTGGAGGATCGTGCACCTGACATGTTTGACCCCGGCACGCCGGATCCTTACATGCTGTTCGATCACCGAACCCGTTCGGAGTGGAAAGAAAAAATCCCGGCGGTCGTCCATCTCGACGGGACTGCGCGACTTCAGACAGTTTCGAGAACTTCTGAACACCCAATTGCAGAACTTCTGATAGAATATGAGAAACTCACGGGCATTTCGCTGCTCTGCAACACGAGTGCAAATCTCAATGGACGTGGTTTTTTTCCGGATGCGGCTGCCGCCTGTGAGTGGGGATGCGTAGACCACGTTTGGTGCGATGGGTTGCTGTTGACCAAGACAGGTGCAAGTCAATTCGAGGGCTGAGCGGCGGGCTGTAACGAACTTGAGTTACCGCGCTCTAGCGCTGCAATCGCCGGCAGCATAGCTGAGGGAGCCGGATAATGCGGGTGTGTGCGGTTACGGCCCTTGAAGCTGCCCTGATCTGACGAACGAATCTGATCGTCATGGCCGATAAAGCGCCGAGACTGTGCTGTTGAGCTGGCAAGCACGCGAATGCTTTTGCTTAGCGATGTGAATGGAGGGTTCGAACACCAGGGCCTGCACGGCCCTGCCGACCGGCATGCCATTCGTCTGCTGCGGTGGTGGCAAGCTTGAGCGAATTAGCTGTTTGAGCTCCTTCTGCCAACGGAATCCCGCATTGCCTGCGCCAGCCGCGTTAATCCCTGGGAGCGTCCGCCTTGCCGTCCGCGACTTTGCTCAGCACCGAACCACTCCGCCATGGCGCCGGGCATGTGGCCGACCACGTTGACCCCGACACCCTCCGTCAGTGTCAGCAAGTCGGAGTAGAGGTCCACATTCTCGAGCACGCTCCTTGCAGGACCCATAAGTGCGAGATCGGTTGCAGCAACCCGATGCCGAAGGGCACAATTGCCAGCGCACGGTCCTGGTGCCGTCGCGGGGTCACTGCCGGTTCTTCTGACCGCCCGCGTCGTGCTCGGAATAGCGCTCGGAGGCTTCTGGTCGATGTCGGCAGCGTTGGCGATGCGGCTCGTTCCAGGTCACCTCCTGCGGCGCGCCATGTCGATTATCCTCACCGGCGTACCGTCGGTCCAATCGGCGCCTATGTCGGCGACGTCTGGGGGTGGCGAAGCGCCTTCATGATCGCTGCAGTCTTCGGCGCGTTACACTGGTAGTGCAACTCACGGCTTTTCCGAGGCTGCCTCCGATTGGAGCGGCCAGCTTCCGCAGTCTGCTGGATGTGGCCAAGAATCCGATGATCAAAGTCGCGATTTTGGTCGTCCTGCTGGTCGCTTCCGGGCACTTCGCCGGCTCCATCTATATCCGCGACTTCCTTGAGAATGTTCCCGCGCTCAACATCGAGACGATCTCGCTCGTGTTGCTCGCCATTGTCATCGGCGGCTTCTTCGGCAATTTGGCCGGCGGATCTTGGCCGAGCACAGCCTCAAGGCAGTCGCGGCCCTGCCGCCCCTGCTCATAGCGATGGCCGCTGTCTCGCTGCTGACGTTGGAAGCATCGGCCTGGGCCTCGGCGGTTGCGGTACCGTATGGGGCTTGCCTTCGGCGCGGTGCCGGTGGGACTGCAGAAAATGCATGGTGCTGCGCGCCGCTCCCGAGCAGGCCGAAAGCGCCGGTGGGCTGATGGCCGCAACGTTCCAAGTGCCATCGCCACCGGCGCGATTTTCGGCGGACTGCTGGTGGACAATACCGGCGTTGCTAGTGCCTTTGCCCACAGCGCCGTTGCCTCGTTCCTCGCTGCCCTGACAGTGTTCTTGCTCGGACCGATTTGCGAACCCTAGAGCACCTGACACAGGCCAGTGCAGCACGGCGAAAGATGCAATCGCATCAGCCGCGCGGTCCGATCCTGCTCACGATTTTTTGGCGGTTGCAGCCATCGTCTCCGCGCGATCGCACGTTGTTGTCCGGTCGATTTCGACCAGCGGCGGCGTTTTGAATGATGGTGCCGACGAGAGAAGCTAAGAGTGCCGGACCGAAGCGGACCGCCTCGCCGTCGACCGCTCGCCTCGTACGGCTATTAAATACAAGGGCGAACCCGTGCTTGATCCGTGTGAGGCGGCTTTTCCATGCCTCCGGGCCGAATCAGCTTTTGAAATCATTGCATTCCCGGCAATTGGGCGCGGTGCATAGGGTAGACCTTCAGACTCGCACAGCCTGCGGCAAAAGTACTTCTTCCACTTCATGGTTTTGGTGTTGCCGGCTATCAGCATCGGAAATCAGCACCACACTGTCATGCAAAAATCATCGAATTGGAGTCAGACTCAATTTTTGCGTGCCGTTCGCCAGGAGCGCCCGCGGCTTCACATGCGGGATGCCTCCTGCAACATTATCTGCCGCATCCAGGTGCTTGCCGGATCACTGTTGTGAAGGGTGGGCCATTGGACGGCCTCAGTGAACGTGGGTAGTGGCAGGGGAAGTTCGACGATCCGCAGAGGGAAAGTCTTTTTGAAATGCTGAACCAGCCGGAAGGGCATGGTCGCTATACGATCTGTGCCTGAGACCATCGGCGGGATAATGCTAAAGGCCTGCACGATAATCTCGACACGTCTCTTGAGACCATGTTCAAGCAAAAACCGTTCCTCGATGGATGGCATCTGCGGACGGCCGACCCTGAACGCAATGTGCTTCATCGACACGTACCTCTCGAATGTAAGCTGCTGTGGCAGCTGCTTGTTCGTGGGGCAGCCTACGCACACGAATGTCTCGTCGAACAGCGCCGCTCTTGGATGCGCGCTCGACATGAACAATTCCGGAAGAATCAGAAAATCGACGTCACCGCGCCGGAGAAGCTCATCGAGATCGTCGTCGAGCGGCAGCAATTCGAAGCTGACGGCGGGTGCTTCCCGTGCAACACGCTCCACGACCTTTTCTAAAAACACGAGTGTGGCGAAATCGGAAACCATGATCCGGAAGCGGCGATCGGATTGAGCCGGTTTAAACGGATCCCAAGAAATAATCGAGCTCTGGATTTTCAAGAGTGCGCCGCGAACAGCGGGGGCGAGTGTTTCCGCACGTGGGGTTAGAACACGTTCGCGGCCGCTCATCGTAA
>NZ_JBVVQE010000045.1:0-56830 GCF_055811435.1 Mesorhizobium sp. WSM4837 | reverse complement strand
GTGGGGGCGGAGCTCAATGCCGAGATGGAGCACCAGACAGCCAAGGACACCACCACAGGTGCGCAGCAGCCGATGGGTGCGCGAGGTGCCACGGTCGCCGACACGCTGGGCGGATCGGCCGATGCTGCCAACCAGCAGTCGCGTTCGGGCGAGCGCAACACCTAATGCGCAGATCTCGTGAGATCTCCGCGCAACTTCGCTTGGCGCAGATCACTGACATCGGCATTGGCGACGAAGTTGCAAAGACCTTGGGCAATGACAAGTCAGATCAGCGAGCAAATGAATACCTTCAGGCGCAGTCTCCATCCTGCTCAGGTTCGGCGAATGGCAAGCGCCACATTGGCACAGAACGGCGGCACATCAAGTTTCAGCCATGTCGGAATTCGCTTGCCATTCCCCCGTTTGCCTGCCGGCCGCGGTATCCCAGGCGATGACCCGATAGGTCCCGCGAGCCAACCCGGGCAACTCCAAGGCGGCCGGAACCGGCGCAGCATACCGTTTCGCCCGATCGTGTCGCGGCGAAGCAGCCAGACCTGGATGAGCACATGCGGGGTGCGGTTTGGCCACCGCATGCCGCCACCGGCGCCGCCGCTGCCAGGTGAGCCCATTGCAAATGGCGGAAATATTCTGTCGGCAGTTCCGGCGACGTGCAGATCGTCAATTTCGATTGGCAGAGACGGGATTTTGGCACAACGCTGTTGGAAAAAAGGTCGTGGCCGTGCAAAGTGACGCAAGGTTGACTGAACTCTCAGCAAGACGGCCTGTGTTGCCCATGGCTCTGCCGCTCCGTGACGCGGGCTCGTCCTACTCCTGACATCGCGCAGCCGCTTCCAGCGTTGTCGGTGTCGAGCAAAGTGCATGACTGAGACTGAGGCTCCCACGCAAAGCACAGGCGACCAAGATGACATCAGATTCAGACAAGGCTGAGGCAGTTGAGCAATTGCTCGATACACCGGACCTTGCCACCGCGCTGGAAAGCGAGCAGTTCAAAAAATTTCTTGACCAGGTGCCGATCGCTATCGCCGTGTCGGACTTAGGCGCGAAGGAGCGCGTCGTCTATGCTAATCCAGAATTCGAAAAAGTGTCAGGCCTGAAGGCAGCCGAGCTTACCCGGCAAAACTGGGGAGCACTTTCCGGCATTGGCATCCACCAGCAGAAGGGCCGGCCTCTGCCCGAGGCCTTGGTCGAGGAAACCGATTTCGTCGGCACTTTCCGGCTGGAGCCCGTCGGGGCCAACCCGGCTCTTGTCGACGTTTATTCAAACATCATCGTGGACGATAACGGCACGAACTGCTTCCGACTGGTGGCTCTGGTCGACGTCTCATCCCATGGCGAATCTGAAGAAGCGCGCTTGGTGGAGGAGCGCGTCCGTGAGAAGGACACCCTGTTGCGCGAACTGCAGCACCGGGTGAAGAACAACTTACAGATGATCACCGCATTGATCCGTCTAGAAACCCGTAACGCGACCGAGCCCGACCAGAAAAGATTTGAGAGGCTCGCCGGCCGCGTCGACGCTCTGGCGATCCTCTACCAGACGCTATCGGCAGACGAGCAGAAGGATGAGGTCGATCTCGGCGTTTATCTTAGCCAGATCGCCTCCGCGGTGATGGGGTCGCATGCAGTTGAGGGGATCCGCCTCGACATGAAGGTGGATACCTATCCGGTATCGATCAACGTCGCCATGCCAACGGGACTGGTCGTGAACGAATTGCTCACAAATGCACTCAAGCATGCATTCCAAGGGCGTGAAGGCGGGACGATAAAGCTGCACAGCATCGCCGATGGCGACGGCTGCCTGGTGATAGTTGCGGACGACGGTATCGGCCTGCCGGAAGGGGAGACATGGCCCAAGCCCGGCAAGCTCGGCGCGCTGATCGCGCGCTCGCTGACAGAGAACGCCAAGGCAAAGTTCAACGTCGCCTCGAGCGCCAGCGAAGGGACGAAGGTCACCATCGTCTTCACGCGATCGGCGGCAGCAAGCTGACAATTGCCAAGGGGCGGATGCTGCATGCTCCCGGCCTTTCCACCGCGGCCCCGGGGCGCTGTGCTTGGCACATTCACGTCGCCGTTCTTCAGGTATGCCGTACCCGGCTCGCGGCAAGAACGCCGCGTCGATCCCGCCGTTAGCACCTATGCTATCTTAGTGGGTCTGGCTAAAGCTGAGACTCAACCGGAAGGTGGCGGACCAAGGCCGCCAGAACCCGGCGAAAAATTCCGGCCTCTGGTTCGTGTGTGTATTCTTGGAGTTTGCCTTCTTCGCATCCATGCCAGTGCAGCACATTGTTCTTTAGTTCCAGCCGATAGCTGGTTTCTAGTGATATCTCCGCTTGAAAAAAGCGCCGAAGTTCACTGACTAATTCGGCATCCTCAAAGAGCACGCCCATCTCCGAGTTCAAAGACACTGACCGGGGATCAAAATTGAAGGAACCGACGAACCCAGCCCTGTCGTCAACCGTGAACGATTTGGTGTGCAGACTGGCACCCTTGGAGCCAAACACCGAAATTCCCTGACCGCGAGTGAAGGGCTGGAGCTCGAACAGTCTTACGCCATTCCTCAGCAATCGCTTGCGATAGTTTGCATAAGCCCCATGAACCGCGGCGACGTCTGTAGCGGCCAAGGAATTGGTCAAAACGGAAACGTCAACCCCATTGCTGACGAGGTCCATCAGGACCGCGGAGCCCCTTTTGCCAGGGATGAAATAGGGAGATACAATTTCCAGATTGTTGCGCGCCGACTTTATGAGGGGAAGCAACTCCTTGGTAAGCCAGCTGCGACGTCTCCAACCTCTCACCTTCTCTGGAGGATCGGAAATCACCCGAACTCGATCCACCCAATGCACGTCGTTGCTGGCCGCGATGAACTCTGCGATGGACCCTCGGTCACCGATCCCGTTCAAAAGCATTGATTCGGTTTCGAGATCGCTTCCCGAAAACAAATCGGAATGCTCGTTCTCCGCGGCTGGACCCAGGACACTGATTGATTTCGCGTCCCCGCAAGCCCAGAATGCCTCAAATATTTCGGCGGTTTGCTGCACGGCAGGACCGAGGAGCAGCACGTCTAAGTCGCGAAAATTGGTTTCTGCTGCGTCGAAATAGGCGTCGCCAACGTTGCGCCCGCCTACGATAGCAACGTTGTCGTCAGCGATCCATGCCTTGTTGTGCATCCTCCGGGTCAACGCAAATAGTCGCAATACAATTTCCACAGCGCGCATGACGCTGCGTTGCCTGACGCCGCTCGGATTAAACAACTTCAACTCGATGTTTGGATGATTGCTCAAGGCCAGATAGGCCGCATCGTTCTTTCGCGGATTGGCGTCATCAAGGAGCATGCGAACTCGCACACCGCGCTCAGCGGCCCGGAAAACTTCCTGCAAGAGCAAGCGGCCAGTGTGGTCATCGTGCCAAAGGTAGTACATGAGATCGAGACTGCGAACGGCACTCCTTGCCGCCAGAACGCGCCCGGCGAAGGCGTCATAATTGTCCGGGACCAGCAGCAAGCCGCTCTTGCCTGCTTTGATGTTGTCGTGTGCAATCCGCGCAATGGATACTTCCATAAAATTTTCTACCCTTCAGCGATAGAAACCCGGCCTCGCTCAAAATCGTAGCAAGAACCCTTCAAAGGTAATCTGGTTGCAAATGCAGCTGTCGAATCCCCTGGAGATTTAATCGTGCCATGATCGGTAGATGATCGGAGGCGATCCGAGATAGCGATGTATGGTGCACTTCGAGGCTGGAAATCAGACTTGGTGGTTTGGCCACGATCCGATCGAGCGCAAGCAAAGGGAATCGCGAAGGGAAACTGGACAGCACGGTGTGAATTGGACCAAAATGCGGCAGTAGCGCCAGCAACGAGGATCTGCTGTGCACCCGCCATTCGTTGAGATCGCCAAGCAAAATGGTTGGCCTTAGGACCGAACGCGTCGCCTCAAGCAGTGCGTTGGCTTGCTTGGTGCGCGACCGCCGGAGTGCCGAACCGATCGTCCTATATGCCCGAGGCGGCACGTCGACGGGCCGGATCAACCCGTGCGAACTCCGTCAGCGCTAGTGGGATCGATCTTCGTCAACCGCGATCTGGCCTCAATTACGCGCTGTTGCGCAGCCCGTATCCTGCTGCACAGCGCGATATTGATGCCGACACCGCAGTCATCATCCAGCATCTCGTTCGCACGCTCAAGGGAGCGCTCGGCCCGATTAAGCCGCTGTCGGGCTCGCGCCAGTTCCATATCTAAAAGTTCCATTATTCCGAATCCATTGCGGTCCCTTCGATTGGTAAACCGCTTGTGGTCGCCGTTGGTTCCGGCTGTTCGCGAGCGTGCAGCCCAGACGTAGATGTGGTTGGCAAAGTTCTGGAGCGAGAGTGGTGGCGCCGGTGGCCTGAAGGGCGCGACGAATGAAACGCCGGCCCAGTTCAACCCGCGCGACGTCCTTCAAAGCTGGGGGGATCGATCTTCACCAAGCGGTCTGCGGCCTCGACCGCAGTTCGTATCCTGTTGCGCAGCGCGAGGTTCTCGGCCAGCATTTCTTCAGTACGTTGAAGCGCGAGCTCGGTCCGGTGGATGCGCTGCCTGGCATTGGCAACTTCCGATGTCAAAATGTCGACCACCGTCCCGTGGCCCTGGGGTTCCAAAGTGTCCATGGATTTCTAACACATGGGGGCCGATATCGTTCCCTGATCAGTGACAAGTGCACTTCGGCCTGCTTCGCCGGCCGCTGCCGATTGCGGTGCGATCGGCAACGACGTCCTGCAGAAGAGCCGGACATTTCACATCCCCTTAATGTTGGGACAGCGCCCCTTCGCAACCGGCGAGCAGCATCGCGACTAGTTCCCAGTTAATCCGGCAGATCATCGATCGTCTGCCGACATATCCGCGCCATTGCCTGGACAACCGCCAAGGCTGCCATTGTGCGTTTGGTCCTGCCTCCGTTGCGATAGTTGCCGTTCCGCTTGCCTTCAGGTGCGCCACCGCCCCCACCGTGCATGCGACAGACTGCGCTGCCCCTCACCGCTGGCGATCGACACTGGCATCCTGTCCGCTTCGACCGAGCATGACACCGAGGCGCTAGGTTCATGAGGTTGACGTTATTTTTTTCCGTC
Source organism: Mesorhizobium sp. WSM4837 (assembly GCF_055811435.1). Classification (NCBI taxonomy): domain Bacteria; kingdom Pseudomonadati; phylum Pseudomonadota; class Alphaproteobacteria; order Hyphomicrobiales; family Phyllobacteriaceae; genus Mesorhizobium; species Mesorhizobium sp. WSM4837. Next base: position 51,735 of record NZ_JBVVQE010000045.1, on the reverse strand, counting down.
ACCCTGCCCCCCATGCGAGACGTTGCCGACAATAGCTTGGCCGCCTTCGTTCACCGTGACGTGCTTCACCGTGACGTGCTGCTGGCCGCCCGTGCGGTTCTTTAGGGCTTCCACCTGGGCCGCGAACGTCCTGGTGAGCTTGTTGAAAGCACGTTCGGCGCTGTCTTGCTGCGGGATAGTTTCGCAGTGAGCAAGGCGGCGGGCGAACGTCATGTCGCCATGTGCACCGCAGCCATCTGGGATGCCAGCATAGCTTCGATCTGATCCTGCGGTTCAATGCCTTTCACGATCGAGGCGACAAAGGCCGTGCCCTTATCGTCTGGCGTTTTGCCGTGGCTGCCGACATTCACCAGCTGGCGCAGGAGGCCATTGATGAAATCTTCGTCCGATGATCCGAAGGCTTTCTGGGCTGCCGTATGGTCGATAGTGACGGTGCTTCCGTCGATCTTTAAGAGGCGCGACGGGTTCGATTGGTGCGCGTGATCGGGCGCGGCGAGGACTTTTGTTTTTGCCGTCATGGATTAGGCCGCCAATATTTCACGAATGCAATTCGCGGCATCGGAAGGCCAATCGATTTCATGCTGCACCATTGGTTTCGGGTTGACGGTAATTCCGGATTCGGCCGAAAACCTCGTCGGCAAACGCCCGAAGTTCCTGGTCAATGACCTCGTCGGCCAGGCCAGCGGACACCATTTGCGTCCGCATGCCCGCGATGACTTGTTTACAATATTGGTTTCCGCCCTTTCCGGTTCGATCTGACAGCACTTCGACGGTCCGACGGATCTTCCCGACGCGTCGAACGGTCGGAAAAGGCAGAACGGTGCACACCGCATCGTCGATAGCATGAGGGCTCAGCCCGCGCATCGGTATCCCTCCAAGATATGTATAGGACTTCGGACTTTTCTGCTTCGTCGGCCATGCGGACCTTGAGGATGTGTGAAGCTTGACCGTAGTTGCAAAAAGTTAAACTTCAACTGGGCGCTGCATTCAAAACCCTCGTCCGTCCCATCTCGGTATGATCAGGCTGCGTCGATAGCCGGCGCCGGGCCGATGCCGAGATAGGGGTCGCCGATCAGCTTGTCCGGGGCCAGGTCTCGTCGGGTGCATAGGCCCCCAGAACTTCGCTGCCGTGATCGGCCAACCTCCAAATCCTAAGACTCAAAGCGAAGCGCTACTCTGTGACGTGAGGCTTATACTCTACCCAACCGGAGCGGTTCATCCAAAACCCGTTTCGGGCGCAGACGCCGAGATCGAACAAATGCCTTTAGTCCGTCGGCATCCAACGCATGCCCGAAGGCATAACCCTGCAATATGTCGCAGCCCAAGCTCTTGAGTGTCTGTGCGTGCTCCATCGTCTCGACACCCTCGGCTACGACCTCGATACCCAGGGATTTGCCGATTTCAATGATCGATGAGACGACCTGCCTTCGTTGCGGCGATTTGACAATAGGAATGACCAATTGGCGATCTATCTTCAACCGGCGAGGCTGCAGCTTGAGCAAGCTGACTATAGAGGCGTAGCCCGTGCCAAAATCGTCTATTTCTATGTCAATGCCGAGCTCTTTTATCTGCTCAAGATTCCAGGTAACAAAATCATCATTTTCGTCAAGGAAAATTGACTCAACGAGCTCGAAGGCAACTGTTCCCTTCTTGATATTTAGTTCCCTAAGACTCTTTATGAGTTCCTCATCCTGAAGGCGGCGTGCCGAAACATTGACTGACACCCGCGGAATATGGAGATTCGCAGCAGACCACCCTTCGAGATCCAAAAGCGATTGCTCTAATATGTTTCGATCGATGATCGAGACGACATTCAATTCTTCCGCAATCCTTAGGAAGACGTCGGGCGCCAAAATGCCCTTCTCCGGATGCCGCCATCGCGCCAGCGCCTCAACCCCAACAATTTCAAGGGTTTTTGCGTCAAATTGCGGCTGGTAGAAGGGAATGAACTCGTTGCGCTCAAGGCCGCCGAGAATTTCGTCGGCAATCCGTTTTGTCTCGACGATCTCGCTTTGCATCGCCTCGGTGAAGAACTCGTATCGATTGCGCCCACGACTCTTTGCCCGGTAAAGCGCGATGTCAGCGTTGACCAGCAGGTGTTTGGCTTCGACATCTTTTCCGTTATCGACTGCAATTCCCACGCTCACGCCAAAACGGCATCGATGGCCCTGATAGTAGACCGGTTCCCGCATCTGGCTGATGACGCGGTCAGCGAGCAGCGCCAGTTGCTCGATATCGTCATGCACCGCGCACAGGACGATGAATTCGTCTCCTCCGATCCGAGCGACGAATCCCTCGCCATCGACCTTGGATCGGAGCACGGTCGAGGCGTGAACAAGCATTGCGTCGCCTGCGGCGTGGCCAAGCGTATCGTTAATGTGCTTGAACCGATCGAGATCTATGTGGAGCAGTGCGGCATACCCGCCGGTCCGCCTGGCGTTTGCCGCGTAGTCTTCCAGCACCCGGTCGAGGTAACGCCGGTTGGGCAAACCGGTCAGCGAATCGTGGAGCGCAATGTGCTCTATGCGCGCCTTGGCCGACTCGAGTTCTGCATTTTTCGACTCGGAAAGCTGTTTTGCGCGAACTAGGTCCTTGTTCAACAGGACATCGGCTGTCACATCCCATTCGGCGCCAATCATTTTTGGGGTGTCGTCTGCGGCCCGGTAAATTATCGCCTTGGATCGGACATGACGTATCTCGCCATCCGGCCGAATAATCCGGTATTCCGACAAATATGGCCCGCCGTCGGCCATCGCGCGGTCGAAATCGGCGTTGGCGCCAGCCAAATCATCCGGGTGGATTGCTCCCGCCCAGTCCAGGTAGCCGCGGCCCTCCCCAGCTGGTTTGCCGTATATTTCATTGACGCGGTCGTCCCACGTCAGTTCGTTGGTCGCGAGATCGTGTTCCCAAACGCCAATAGCCGACGCTTCCAGAGCGAGTTCCAGGCGTCTCGACAATCGACTCAGTTCCGCATAGTTGCGCTGTCTCTCGCCAATCAGGCGACCGGTCACCAGGAATGGGATCACAACCAACGCCCCGGCCACCGCCATGATGGCGCGCAAGAACCACGCGTGGTCGGGCGTCGAAGGCCAGCCGTTTTTGGGAATGGCTGCGATCCGCCACGAACCGGACGGGAGCAGGACGTCGGCTGTCACCGGATTGCTCTTTGCGACGCGCTCATTGCCGAAGAATTGCTCTCCGGTTGGACCGAGAGCGTCCTTACCGATCAGCGCTATGTCAATCCCGAGATCATCGTCAAGCAGGCCGCTCGCCTTATAAAGGCGCTGAACGTCTACAACGGCCGAAATGATGCCCCAGAACCTTTCGGTGTTGCCCGCACTGCGTACAAAGACCGGAATACGGCCGACGAAGCCTTGCCCTCCCTGCCTCAAGTCGACGGGACCGGCAAGAATTAGCTCGCGCTTGTCTCGCGCCCTTAGCGCGGCCAGACGCTGCCGCTCGTCCTTGCGGTAATCGAGGCCTATCGCCTTGTCGTTGCCATTCATCGGGTACATCAGAGAAATGACCAGATCGGGCGCGCCAGCAATATTCTTTAATTGCGAGCCCCTGCCAAACAGGTTGCTCGCCAGCGAGGCGAAGCGTTGTTGTCCCATATAGGGCTCAGTCACGACCGCCGCGACCAGTCCCTGCACCAGTTGAAGGTTTCCGTTGATGTTGCCTTCAAGCTTGGCGCGGATAAGATTGACCTTGGCTAGGACATCCGCTCGGGCGGCTTGATCCGAGACGACTTTGTTCTGGTGGTCCGCGAACGCTGCGCCAACGGCAATAACGATCACCGCCATTGCCGCCGGGATATTTGCCGACGAGAAAACGGCCTTCTTGATACCGCCGAACCTAGCGCGGAAAGGAGCCAATAGGCGATTCCTCAGATACTATTCAGGTTCTGGGCCAACCCGACCAAGGTATATTAGCTATCAATGTTTAATTTTGACCTTCACGGGTCCTAAAAAATTTTGCACCCTCCAACCTCCTGAGGTGGCCGGAGTGGCTGACACGGACCTGCGGCTCCGGCTGACGCCTTAAAGCGCGTCGCGGCTGAATGGATTCATGCGACGCGCTTCAAGTTTTGTTTTATGCATGTCGTTACTGCAAAACCGCCGCATACCCTCGGTTCAAGCCCGAGGGCATGCTTTTGCGCGACATGCATTAGTGGCCCTCAATCGCCTTGGCGGTAACCAGGTAGGGTATCTTGCCGACGCTACGTTTCGTCGCGCCAATGGAATAGGCCATTGGGATCTTGGGAGAGTTCTCTGGCAGGCCGTACATATCCTTGCCGGCCCTCACGGCAAATGAAAAGTGCTGCCACGAAACCGTGTCATGCTCATTGAGAAAATCCAGCGTCAGCCCAGCTGAAATCAGCGCGTTCACCACGTCGCTGACCGGATGAATCCACTCATAGTAGCGCGGATGTTTCAAGATGCGGTCGTCGCCGGTATAGGTGAGTTCCTCGTTCCATGCGAGTGGTCGAGCTATTGGCGTTCGCCAGTCATGCTTGAACTCCAGCGCCGCAGCCTTGCGGTCACACTGGAACATCAACGGATGGCCCTCGGCGAGATAGAGCCGGCCGCCGGGCCGCAGGAGATCGGCAACCACCCGCGCCCAACGGAACACGTCGTCAAGCCAGTTTACCGAACCCCAGGTAACGTAAGCGATGTCAAAGGTCCGGCCAAGCGCTTCGACTGCCTCGAACAGTGGCGCCTCCACGAAGCGGACGTCAGTGCCTGCCTTTGCAGCGAAATCCCGCGCCGCTGCGATCGCCGTCGGTGAAAAGTCGAGGCCGGTCACGCTGCCCGCGCCCAGATTCTTCAAGCTGATTGTGTCGAGCCCGATATGGCATTGCAAATGAACGATATCCTTGCCGACAATATCACCGACCTCGCGCGTTTCCAGCTCATAGAGATTGGATCCGCCAGCCAGCACATTTTCTATGTGGTAGCTGCCCGTCGTGTCGGTCGAATGCAGTTCGGCTCGATCATCCCAATTAAGGCGGTTCGCGCCCAGAAACGGTTCCAAATTGCCCCCTCAAGTCCCTGCCGAGACCAATATATATGGTAAACAGAACGTTAATATACCTTGCAGCTAAAGTGTCGCGCGTCAATCCGTGGCGGTACGGCGCACCACCGGGGCTGATCGATTGGTGAGCGAATTCGGCAAGCCTCTTCGCGAGGTCGGTCGACGGGCAGCGCCGGAAGAAATTTGTTGTCGTGCGAAACGTCCGCGCAGCTACGACTGAAACTCCGGCTGTGCCTGCATTGTCCGGAGATCGATTGGCATGGATATGTGTTCGTGCGTGATCATCCAGCGGTCGCTCATCTTCCGCAAACCCGATGTCACCCGCACCCAATAGTCGGCCTTCTCGCCGTTGGTTCTTTTGCTTCTGACGTGGCACAGACCATGGCAGAACGCCACGTCATCTCTGACTGTGACGAGCAGCTCGTGCACCTCGTAATCGATCGGACCGTCAACCGAGGCAAACCACGCCTCAAAATTCTTTCGATAGGCACCGGCGCTCTCGATCCGCAGCGGCGGCCTGATGTCGAATACGACAGTAGCCACGGCATAGTGTGCCATCAGGGCTTCTATGTCCTTGGCCCGCAATGCCTGCACCAGGTCATCCAGGCCTTTGCGGATTTCCATTTCTTCTGCAGTCGGGGTCTGCACGGGCTCTCCTTTCATCGCATGATGAGTGGGCCAGGCCGTTGCTCTCGAAGCGATGCACCTGGTCATCGACCGCGATGTCAGGTCAAAGCTGCTGCCTTACTGCGCGGCTTCGGCGAAGGGGGTCGGCACATAGTTGAGTATAGGGCCGAGCCAGCGCTCGACCTCGGCTAGCGGCATGGCCTTGCGGCGCGCATAGTCCTCGACCTGGTCGCGCTCGACCTTGGCCACGCCGAAGTAATAGCTTTCGGGGTGCGACAGGTAGATACCCGACACGGAGGAGCCCGGCCACATCGCAAAGCTCTCGGTCAGGCTGACGCCGGCGTTGCGCTCGCCGTCGAGCAGGCGAAAAAGCGTCGCTTTCTCGGTGTGGTCGGGCTGCGCCGGATAACCGGGCGCCGGGCGAATACCGCGATAGGGTTCGCCGATCAGCTCGTCCGGCGCCAGATCCTCATCCGGCGCATAGGCCCAGAACTCCTTGCGCACCTTCTCGTGCAGGCGTTCGGCGAAGGCTTCGGCGAAACGGTCGGCCAGCGCCTTGACCATGATCGACGAGTAGTCGTCGTTGGCACGTTCGAAGCGCTCGGCGATCGCCGCTTCCTCGATGCCGGCGGTGACGATGAAGCCGCCGAGATAGTCGGCCTTGCCGCTGTCCAATGGCGCGACGAAATCCGACAGCGCGACGTTCGCCTTGCCGTCGCGCTTGGTCAGCTGCTGGCGCAGCGTGAAGAAGGTAGCCAGTTCCTGTGACCTGGCATCATCGGTGAACAGCCTGATGTCGTCGCCGACGGTATTCGCCGGCCAGAAGCCGATGACGCCCTTTGGCGCGAACCATTTTTCCGCAATGATCTTGGCCAGCATCGCCTGGGCGTCGTCGAAGAGCTGGCGTGCCGCCGGCCCTTGCGCCTCGTCGTCGAGGATTTTGGGATAGCGACCCTTCAGCTCCCAGGTCTGGAAGAACGGCGTCCAGTCGATATAGCGCGCGAGCTCGGCCAGATCCCAGGCTTCGAAGGTTTTCAGGCCGAGGAAGGCCGGTTTTGGCGGCGCGTAGGCCGACCAGTCGATCCGGTGGGCGTTGGCCCGCGCCTTGGCCAGCGGCAGGCGCTGCTTGTCGGCTTCGCTGCGCGCATGCGCATCGGCGACCTTCTTGTATTCGGCGCGAACGTTGTCGACATAACCGCCCCTGGTCTCGTTCGACAAAAGTGCCGACACCACGCCGACCGCGCGGCTGGCATCGGCGACATAGACGGTCTGGCCACTGATATAGCGCGGATGGATCTTTACTGCGGTATGCACGCGGCTGGTCGTAGCACCGCCGATCAACAGCGGAATGTCAAAACCCTCGCGCTCCATCTCGGCGGCCATGTGCGCCATCTCGTCGAGCGAGGGCGTGATCAGGCCGGACAGGCCGATGATGTCGACCTTTAGCTCGCGCGCCGTCTGCAGGATCTTTGCCGCCGGCACCATGACGCCGAGGTCGATGATCTCGTAATTGTTGCAGGCCAGAACCACGCCGACGATGTTCTTGCCGATGTCGTGGACATCGCCCTTCACCGTCGCCATCAGGATCTTGCCGGCGGTCTGGCGCTCGCCGGTGTCGACGCCTTTGGCGGCATTCGCCAGCTTCTCCGCCTCCATGTGCGGCAGCAGGCCGGCGACGGCCTGTTTCATGACGCGGGCGGATTTCACCACTTGCGGCAGGAACATCTTTCCCGCGCCGAACAGGTCGCCGACGACATTCATGCCTGCCATCAGCGGACCTTCGATGACGTGCAGCGGACGCTCGGCGGCGCGCCGCGCCTCGTCCGTGTCCTGGTCGATGAATTCGGTGATGCCGTTGACCAGTGCGTGCGAAATGCGCTGCTCGACCGGCCAGTCGCGCCAGGCGAGATCGCGTTCCTGCGCTTCCTTGCCCGCCGTGCCCCTAAAACGTTCGGCGAGTTCCAGCAGGCGTTCGGTCGCGCTGCCGCCGCCCTTCGGCTGGCGGTTGTTGACGACGTCCTCGCAGGCTTCGCGCAGTTCCGGATCGATGGTGTCATAGACGGCAAGCTGTCCGGCGTTGACGATGCCCATGTCCATGCCGGCCTGGATGGCATGGTAGAGGAACACGGCATGCATGGCCTCGCGCACCGGCTCGTTGCCGCGAAACGAGAAGGAGAGGTTCGACACGCCGCCCGATATGTGGACATGGGGAAGCGTCGCGGTGATCTGCCTGGCGGCTTCGATGAAGTCGACGCCGTAATTGTTGTGCTCATCGATGCCGGTGGCGATGGCAAAGATGTTCGGGTCGAAAACGATGTCCTCGGGCGGGAATCCGGCCTGCTCGGTCAACAGTCTGTAGGCGCGGGTGCAGATTTCGACCTTGCGCGCCTGGGTGTCGGCCTGGCCGTCCTCATCGAAGGCCATGACGACCACCGCCGCGCCATACGCGCGGACGAGCTTCGCATGGTGCAGAAAAGCCTCCTCGCCCTCCTTCATCGAGATGGAATTGACCAGCGGCTTGCCCTGCACGCATTTCAGGCCGGCTTCGATGATCTCCCATTTGGAGCTGTCGATCATCACGGGTACACGGGCGATGTCCGGCTCGGCGGCGATCAGGTTGAGATAACAGACCATTGCCTGCTTCGAATCGATCAGGCCTTCGTCCATGTTGATGTCGATGATCTGCGCGCCGTTGGCGACCTGGTCGCGGGCGATTTCGAGCGCCGCGGCATAGTCGCCCGCGGTGATCAGCTTCCTGAATTTCGCCGAGCCGGTGACATTGGTGCGCTCGCCGACATTGACGAACGGAATCTCGTCGGTCAGCGTGAACGGCTCGAGCCCCGAAAGGCGCATCTGCGGCTCGATGTCGGGAACAGCGCGCGGCGGATATTTCTTCACGGCCTGTGCGATGGCGCGGATGTGGTCGGGTGTCGAGCCGCAGCAGCCACCGACGATATTGACCAGGCCGTCGCGGGCGAAATCCTCGATCTGCGCGGCCATGAACTCCGGGCTTTCGTCATATTGGCCGAATTCGTTGGGCAGACCGGCATTCGGATAGGCGCACACAAAGGTGTCGGCGACGCCGGATATTTCGTCCAGATGCGCGCGCATGGCTTTGGCGCCCAGCGCGCAATTGAGGCCTATCGTGAACGGGTTGGCGTGGCGGACCGAATGCCAGAAAGCCGTCGGCGTCTGGCCCGACAGCGTGCGGCCCGACAGGTCGGTGATCGTGCCGGAAATCATCACCGGCAGATGCACGCCCTTCTCGATGAAGATCTCGTTGCAGGCGAAGATTGCCGCCTTGGCATTCAGCGTATCAAAAATGGTCTCGATCAGAATGATGTCGGCACCGCCGTCAATGAGACCGCGCAGCTGCTCGCCATAGGCAAGGCGCAATTCGTCGAATGTCACGGCGCGGTAGCCGGGATTGTTGACGTCGGGCGACATCGAGGCGGTGCGGTTGGTCGGCCCCAGCGCACCGGCGACGAAACGACGCTTGCCGTCCTCCTGCTCGGCCCTTGCCGCTGCCCTGCGCACCAGCCGTGCACCGTCGCGGTTCAGAGCGTAGACCGCGTCCTCCATGCCATAATCCGCTTGGGCGATGGAGGTCGAGGAGAAGGTGTTGGTTTCAAGAATGTCCGCCCCGGCGATGGCGTATTGATAGTGAATCTCCTCGATCGCCTTGGGCTGCGTCAGGATCAGCAGGTCGTTGTTGCCCTGCTGATGGCAGGCGCACTCTGCGAATTTGTCGCCACGGAAATGGTTCTCGTCGAAGCCCAGGCCCTGGATCTGCGTGCCCATGGCGCCATCGAGGATGAGGATGCGTTCGCGCGCCGCCGCCGTCAGCGCAGCAAGCACTTCCGAACCGTCGGGCTTGGCCGCGACGGGGCCGAACAGGTCGTCCAGCGACGATGGGTTTTGCGACATATTTCGTCCTCATGGCGACGGTCGCGCTTAAGCGACATAAAGACATCTTTATGTGAGTATACGGGATTTGTCTGCTGCTGTCACCTGCCGCCGCTGGAGGCGTGCGGGGCAATCGCTTGAGGTTGCCGCTGCCACCTGCGTTTCTTGCGTTGGTGATTGGCGAAAGCCAAAGCGACATCCGATCTCCCCCCTTGCGGGGGAGATGTCCGGCAGGACAGAGGGGGGTGGGACGGATCGCCACTTCGACTTACCCATCCCAACCTGGAACAGCCCGAGGACGTGACTGCGATTGGCTGGGCAGGTCGGCGGGACAGCACCCCCCTCTGCCCTGCCGGGCATCTCCCCCGCAAAGGGGAGATCGCAGCTTCGCAGCTGGTGCTACAACGCCGGCTGCGCTGTCTTCGCCGTTGCCGCCCTGTCGACGTCGGCGAGAGAGGCGCGGCCATCGTCGACCGGGCGATCGCCGATGTGCGTGCCGGCAAGGTCTCCGACGCGGATGTCGCTTCCTTCATGATGTGATAGGCGGGAGCGACTCTCGCGTCAGGAGAAGATCTCCGCCAGTTCATCGACGCCGGTGCCTTCCCTGACCTGCCGCAACTCGACGTAGCTGACCGCGGTGGCGATCGACATTACCATTGATGTTACGCTGGTCACCAACGCGCCCACCACTGCACCCACTATCCCCCTCCAAACAGATCGGTTGCAGTGCCGAGCGCCAACTCGATGGCAATTGCGATAATGATCAGAGTAATGAACAGGCCTAACAGCGCCCAGCGGCTTCCCTTGGTCAGATCGCGGCTGCGCGCCACCGAGCCGAACACGCCGAGCCGCTCCTGTACCAGCGCCGGTACCGCGACCGACCAACGCAGCGCCAACATGATTCCAGGCACGATAAGCAGCACAAAACCGAGGCCCACGCCTAAACCGACCAACAGGGCAATGGCGAACGTCGGCAGGAGAAAGGAAACTGCTTTCGCCATGCAGTCACCGAAAGAAGGCTGCTTGCCATTCAAGTCCTCGATGGTGGCACGCACCAGCGATGCTTGGAGCAACAGCGAAAGGATATAGGAAGCAAGGCCAACGCCCATCGTGACGGCAGTATAGCCGAGTACCAGATTCTGCTCGCCAAAAGTGCTCGGGTCGAAGGGGTCGGCCGGGTGCTGTCTCAACGCCCAGAGTTGAAAAACAAGGGTCGGCAAACCCGAAAACAATGCCGCAAGCCCTAGGCAAAGCACGGCGTTGCGACCGATGACAGCAAAGCTGTCGTTGAAAACTCTGCCGATGCGAAACTTGTCCGGTCGTTCCAGTGTCACTGAAGACATGACGTAACCTGTCCGGTTCAGGCTGTTGCTGATGCGACGAAGGCGGCGCGAACCTCCCGCTATGAGAAGATCTCCGCCAGTTCGTCGACGCTGGTGCCTTCCTTGACTTGCCGCAGTTCGACGTAGCTGACCGCGATGGCAACCGACATTAAAGTAGACACGACTGTCGAAACAAGCGCGCTTCCGATTGCGCCGACAACAAGGCCAACGGTCGAGAGGCTGCCGGTAATGGCGAAAGTAAATCCAAACAACAATGCAAACGCCATTTGGATGGCAATCGCCGCCAAGAACAGAACCAGCAAAAGACCGAATAATGACCAGCGGCTGCCCTTCGTCAGAGCACGGCTGCGCGACATCGAACCAAACACGCCAAGCCGCTCCTGGATCAGCACGGGCACGGAAACCGATATACCGAGGAACAACATGATGCCTGGAACCACCAACGCGATGAACGCGATGAACACAATGATGTTTCCAAAAACGGGGATAAGCATGCCGGCCACGAACATCGTCACCACTAACGCGAGGATCATGGTGAGGAAGACAACCAGGCCCATCCCGAGCGTCGGGAACATGCAACGCAAGGCGATCTGGATGCAGTCACCGATTGCCGGGCGCTTGCCGTTCAAGTCTTCTATCGTCGCCCTTACCAGTGACGACTGAAACAACAAAGCCAGCACAAAATAGATCAAGCCAAAAGCCATCGATATTAGCGAGTTGCCTAGAACCGCCGATGGATCGGCAACCGCCATGCTTTCGGGATCGGCAAAATCAAGGTTGGCAAGATTTCTGTAATTCCAAAGGTTGAGCACCAGTGCCGGAAGGGCGGAAAAAAGAGCCGCCAGTCCGACCAACAGACCCGGATTGCGGCCGATGACCGCAAAACTATTGCTGAAAACCCTGCCGATGCGAAACTTGTCCGGTCGTTCCAATGTCGTTGAAACCATGACGTAAACCTGTCCAGTCAAGGCCGATCCCGATGCGGTGAAGGCGGCCTTGCCGCTATGAGAAGATCTCCGCCAGTTCGTCGACGCTGGTGCCTTCCTTGACCTGCCGCAACTCGACATAGCTGACCGCCGGCGCAACCGAGGTCACCACGGATACGACGGATGTCACCAGAGCATCCAGGATGAGAGCCGTTGTCACGCCAAAGACCATGACGACTTGGCTCAAGACAAGCTGGATGACGATCACCGCTATGATCAGGACAATCCAGAATCCGAACAGAGCCCAGCGGCTCCCTTTGGTCAGCTCGCGGCTGCGCTTCATGCTGCCGAACACCCCCCGCCGTTCCTGAACCAGAACCGGCACGGCGACCGACCAGCGGAGCCATAATATGATGCCCGGGACGATGAGCAGCATGAAGCCCAATCCCGCACCAAGAGAGACCAGTACTGCGATGCCTATCACCGGCAGCAGGAGGGAGATTGCCATCTTGAGGCTGTCGCCCATTGATGGCTGCTTGCCGTTCAGATCCTCGATGGCCGCGCGCACCAGCGTCGCCTGCAAGATCGCTGCCAATACCATGGAAGCCAGCACGACAAGGATTGTAACGATAACGCGTTGGGCCGAGAACTCCGGAGTGCCTGTCTCGGTGCCGCTTGCCCATTTCCAGAGCCAAAGCTGGTAGAGCAACGTTGGCAAGCCTGAAAACAGCACTGCCAGCCCGAGGCAAAGCACGATATTGCGGCTGATGACAGCAAAGCTGTCGTTGAAAACCCTGCCGATGCGAAACTTGTCCGGTCGTTCCAGTGTCGTTGAAACCATGATGCGTCCCCTCGCTCAATCGCCGCATATCGGCTGGTGATCCCCGCATCAAATGTGCCAACATTGGAGATCGACGTCTAGCCCACTTGCAATTGCCGTTGTGCATTGCCAGTGTCGACTGGGAACCACAGGTTGCAGGGGACGGTTGGCAGTGGCACAGCCAGGCACAGCGGAAGCCGAATGGCTGGCAAAAGCGCATCAGCAGTTGATCTCGGATAAGTCGATCCAGTTCGGCCTGCCGGCCTATGTGCCGCCGCAGCCGCCTGACTGGCTGAAGCCGCTGCTGGACCTGTTGTCGTCGCTCGGCCCCTACATGATCTATCTGTTCTGGGGGGCGGTGATATCAGGTGCGGCGATCATCCTGCTCCTGGTCTTTCTCGATATGAAAGGTATCGCCTGGCGCCTGCCCTGGCAGCGCGCGCGGCGCGAAACCGAGGCGGAGGAAGCATGGCGCCCCGACGCCGGCGCCGCGCAGATCCTGCTGTCGGAAGCCGACGCGCTGGCCGCGCGAGGCGACTATGACGAAGCTGTCCATCTCCTGCTTCGGCGCAGCGTCGCCGATATTGCCGGCCGGCTGCCGGATTTTTTGCGCCCGTCGCTCACGGCGCGCGACATCGCCGCTGCTGCTTCGGTTCCCGCCAAGGCCCGCGCGGCGTTTACCGAGATCGCACGCATCGTCGAAGCCGCATTGTTCGCGCGCAGGCCGGTCGGCGCCGAAGGCTGGCGGCAAGCACGCGGCGCCTATGAGCGGTTCGTCTTCCGGGATGCCTGGATATGAGCGCTGCGACGGTCGAACCAGCCGCGCAGGAACCATTCAATCGAAGAACGCTGTTTTGGGGCATTTTCGCCAGCCTGCTTGCGGCAGCGGGTTTCTTCCTGCTGTCCACCTATGCGCCCGACTTCCGGCAACCCGGCAATGGCAGCGCCACGCCGCTGTCGAAAAGCGGTGTCGGCTATGCCGGCCTGGCGGAATGGTTGCGACTCACCGGCGAGACGCCGGCCATGGCGCGGACCGAGGACGATCTCGGCACCGACATGCTGCTGATCGTCACCATTTCGCCCGAGAGCGACCCCGCCGCGCTCGACCGCATCCTCGAACTTCGGCAGGACCTGAATACCCTCTTCGTGCTGCCCAAATGGCAAACCCTGCCGCTGGAGGAGCACGAAGGATGGAAGATGAAATTCGGGCGATTGCCAGAATCCGTGGTGAACCAATGGCTCGGCCGGATCGCCAAAACAAGGATCGGCGTCGGCCAAAGCAAGGTGCGGCAACTCGACGTCGAAGGCCGGCTCGTTGCCGCCCCCGACGAGTTGCAGTGGGTGGCGGACGAGAATCCAATCATAGCAGCCGGCAACGACAAGGCTGTGCTCACTGAACTCGACGACAAGCCTTTTTATATCCTGACCGACCCCGACCTGATCAACAACGCCGCGCTTGCGGATTCCACTAAGGCGGCAGCCGCGCTCGACCTGATCAGCCGGCTTCAATCCGGAATCGGTCCGTCCTGGTCCAATTTCAAACTGCCCGACCCTGACCAACTCGGTGACGACGCATCCGAAAATCCAGATAAGAGAGGCCGCGCACAGCCGGTCATGTTCGATCTCACGCTGCATGGCGCGGGGCGAAAATACGACCTTGCCAAACTCCTCGTCGAACCGCCGCTCCTGGCGCTGACGCTGACGATCCTGGCCGCGGCGGCGCTCGCTTTCCTGCGTGGCCTCGGCCGTTTCGGCCCGCCGCGCGCCGACCAGCGCGCCATTGCCTTCGGCAAGCGTGCGCTGGTGGATACGACGGCGATGCTGTTGCGGCGCGCCGGGCGGCTCAACGAACTGGGAGGCCGTTATGCCGCCTTGATGCGGGTGCGCGCCGGCGCACTGCTGGGAGCGCCGCAGGGCCTGCAAGGCGAAGCGCTCGACCGCTGGCTCGATTCTCGCGATAAGGACGAAGTCAGCGGATTCACCGCGCGGGCGCAAGCCGCCGGCGAGGCGAAAAACCTGACGCAAATGCACGAGGCAGCCGAGCGGCTGCACGATTGGACGGCAAGGAGGCTCGGTGAACGTCGATGATGTAAAGGCCCTGGCGACACGGATCAGGGAAGAAGTGGCCAAGGCGATCACCGGACAGCACGACACGGTCGACCTGATGCTGACCGCCCTGTTCGCCGGCGGGCATATCCTGCTGGAAGGCCCTCCGGGCACGGCCAAGACAATGACCGCGCGCTGCTTCGCGCAGGCTCTGGGTGTCGCCTACGGGCGCATCCAGTTCACGCCGGACCTGATGCCTGGCGATATCGTCGGATCGAACATCTACAATTTCCAGACTGGACAGTTCACGCTGACGCGCGGTGCGATCTTCTGCGATCTTTTGCTTGCCGACGAGATCAACCGCACGCCGCCCAAGACACAGGCTGCACTTCTGGAGGCGATGCAGGAGCATGCGGTCACCTTCGACGGCACCACGCATTCGCTGGGCCGCAACTTCATGGTGGTCGCGACCCAGAACCCGATCGAGCATCAGGGTGTCTATCCCCTGCCCGAAGCACAGCTCGACCGCTTCCTGTTCAAGCATCGGGTCAGCTATCCCGGTCCCGAGGAGGAACGGGCCATCATCATCCATCACGGCGGCGGCTCCGCCTCGCACGACATCGCGCAATACGGCATCAAGGCCCAGACGGATCGCAAGACGCTGGAGAAGGCACTCGAAACCGTCGGCTCCGTCACCCTCGTCGACGACGTCGTCGGCTACATCGCGGCGCTGGTGCGCGCCACGCGCGACACCGCCGATTTGGAGGTTGGCGCCAGTCCACGCGCGGGCGCCATGCTGGCCAGGGCGGCGCGGGCGCGGGCAGCGCTCGACGGGCGCGCCTATGTGATCCCAGACGACGTCAAGGCGCTGGCGGTGCCGGCGCTGCGCCATCGCGTCATCCTGTCGCCGGCCGCGCAGATCGATGGCCGGCTGGTCGAGCAGATCGTCTCCGACCTGGTCGACCAGACGGAAGCGCCGCGTTGATCTATCCCAGCGGCCGAGCGGTGTGGGCGGCAGCAGCAGGCGCGGTGCCGGCCTTCCTGGTCGCGCTGGCGCTGCCGTCGCTGTGGTATCTCGGATTGCTGTGGATCTGCCTGGTGCTCGCCTTCCTGGCGGTCGACACCGCGGCGGGACGGGGGCGGAAATCGCTGGCCGCCAGCCTCCACGCGCCGCCGCAGGTCGGCGTCGGCGGCCAGTTCACCGTCCACGTCGCCGCCCGTTTTTCAGGCAGGATGCCAACCCTGGAGGCGCGCGTCGGTCATGATGCGCGCCTGGCGCCGATCGGCGGTACCGGCGGTCCCCTGGCTGCCACAAAGGATGGCGGATCGCTCGACCTGCGGTTCCAGGCGCTGCGGCGCGGCATCGCCAGCTTCGATCGTCTGTGGCTGCGCTGGCGCGGGCCGTTCGGACTGGTCTGGAACCAGGTCGTCCTGCCGATGGAAAGCAAGGTGGCAGTGTTGCCCGACGTCCGCAGCGCCCGCGACCAGGCGATCACGCTGCTGCAGCGCAACGCCCTGCCCGACGGGCATGCGCAGCGCCGGGCCGGCCAGGGCCGGGAATTCGAGGCGCTCAAGGATTATCAGCCCGGCATGGGCCGGCGGATGATCGACTGGAAGCGCAGCGCCCGCCACGGCAGGCTTCTGGCGCGCGAGTTCCGTATCGAGGAGAACAACAACATCGTGCTGGCCATCGACAGCGGACGCCTGATGTGCGAGCCGGTCGACGGCCTCCCGAAGCTGGACCGGGCGGTGGCTGCCGCCTTGCTGTCGGCGTTCATTGCGCTCAAGGGCGGCGACATGGTCAGCCTGTTCAGCTTCGATGCGCGGCCGCGCGTCGCCAGCGGCGCGGTGCGCGGCTCGGCCAGCTTTGCAATGATCCAGAAGCGGGCAATTGAGATCGACTATTCCAACGAGGAGACCAATTTCATCCTGGCGCTGACCACGCTCGCGGCACGGCTCGACCGGCGCTCTCTGGTGATCATCTTCACCGACTTCGTCGATCCGATCAGCGCGGAATTGATGCTGCGCACCGTCGGCAGGCTCACCGAGCGGCATCTGGTGCTGTTCATGATGATCAGGGATGTCGAATTGGAGAGCATGGCCGACATGCCGCCTTCATCAGGCGAGGATATCGCCCGCGCCGTCGTCGCCGGCGGGCTTTTGCGCGAAAGGCAGGTCGTCATCGGCCGGTTGCGGCTGCTCGGCGCGCATGTGATCGAAGCCGACCATCAAAGGCTAGGGCCGGCGCTGGTCGAGCGCTACCTGCAGTTCAAGCGCGAGGATTTGTTGTGACTGCGCCAGTTCCCGGCGATGCTCGACGCGGCGATGCCGTACGCCAGTCGCTGGCCAGCTTCCGTCGGGAGCGCGAGGCCGACTGGCAGGCGTTCGAGGCGCTACTCGCCCGCGTCGAGAAACGCGCGCCGCGAACACTGTCGGAAGAAGAGCTGCTGTCGCTGCCGCTGCTCTACCGGTCGGCATTGTCTTCGCTTTCGGTAGCGAGAGCGACATCCCTCGACAGCGCACTGATCGCCTATCTCGAATCCCTGTCGCTGCGGGGATATTTTTATCTCTATGGGGCACGCCGCGGACTACGGCAGCGTGTTGGCGATTTCTTCCTGCATGACTGGCCCGGTGCCATCCGCGATTTGTGGCGCGAGACGCTGGTGTCGGTGGCGCTGATGTTTGTCGGCATCGGCGCCGGCGCCTGGCTGGTAGCGTCCGACAAGGGCTGGTTCGACGCGATCATCCCGTCGGGCCTGGCTGCCGGCCGCGGTCCCGACGCTTCGGCCGAGATGCTGCGCAGCATGCTTTATGATGGCGACAATGGCTTTCTCTCAGGCTTTGCTGCTTATCTTTTCACCCACAACGTCCAGGTCGCAATCCTCGCCTTCGCCCTTGGATTTGCTTTCGCGGTGCCGACGGTGCTGCTGATGCTGTTCAACGGCTGCATGCTGGGGGCGATGTTCCAGGTCTATTGGGCAAAGGGGCTTGGCATGGAACTTGGCGGCTGGCTGGCCATTCACGGCACCACCGAATTGTTCGCCATCGCACTGGCCGGCGCTGCCGGCATGCGGATCGGCACACGCATCGCCTTCCCCGGCGAGTTGACCCGCATGACGGCAGCCGCCCATGCCGGACGCGTCGCCGCGACCGCGATGGTCGGCGTTTCGGTCATGCTGCTGTTTGCCGGACTGCTCGAGGGCATCGGCAGGCAGACGATCACCAGCGACGTCACCCGCTATGCCATTGGCACCGGCATGCTCGCACTGTGGATCGGCTACTTCTACCTGTTCCAGGTGGTGCGCAATGGCGACCGCTAGACGCGCTGCGCTGGCGACAATGCGCTCGCTGATCACGCCTGAAGGTGTCGATCTCCAGATAAAGCTGGCCGACGCCGGCACACGGGCTGCCGCTTTCCTGCTCGATGTCGTGTTTATCGCCACGGCTGCAATCGCGGTCACGATTGTTGCGATCTTTGGAGCAACAGGTTTCGGCACTGATAAATTGCAGCCGCTTTTCATCGTCTGGATCATCGCGATTTTTTTTCTGCGAAACGTCTATTTCATCGCCTTCGAGGCGGGCCGGCGCGCGTCGACCCCCGGCAAGCGGATCATCGGCATCAGGGTGGCGTCACGCAGCGGAGCCGGCCTGTCGGTCGATCAGGTCATCGCCCGCAATCTGATGCGCGAGATCGAGGTCTTTCTGCCGCTGTCGATTATCGCCGGACGCAGTGGGATGGGCGTCGCCGACACGCTGACGACAGTTTTCGGGCTGGTATGGGCGCTGCTGTTCGCCTTGTTCCCGCTTTTCAATCGCGACCGGTTGCGGATTGGCGACCTCCTGGCGGGAACCTGGGTCGTCGAGGCGCCTAAGCGCACGCTGATGGAGGATTTGTCGGCACGAAAAGATCTGGTCGCCAGGACTTTTCAGTTCAGCCACGCCCAGCTCGATGCCTATGGCATCGCCGAACTGCACAAGCTGGAAGAAGTGCTGCGCCGCGACGACTATTTCGCGCAGCGGGCGGTGGCTGAGACGATCGGACGCAAGATCGGTTCAACGCCGCAGGCGCATGATGCCCGCCCGTTCCTGACCGCGTATTACGGCGACCTGCGAGCCCATCTCGAGCGAAAGCTGCTGCTGGGCAAGCGAAAGGAAGACAAGCATCAGCGTTAGGAACGAAAGGCCGTCTTACCCCACCCACTTCTCGTAGTCCGACACCAGGAGGTGCAGCGGCGCGACGTCCTCGTCGATGTCCGCGAAGCGGCCGATCGGCTCGCGGAAGACATTGTCGGTGAGATCGTCGTTGACGGTCGAAACCTCGCCGATCAGCACGTCCTTGCCCTCGGCCCAGAAGGCGTGCCAGACGCCCGGCAGCAGCGTCACGCTCTCGCCCGGATCGAGCTTCAAGAGCCCGCCCGCCGGCAGCCGGTGGATAGTCCCGTCGACCGGCACCGATACTTCCGCCTTCGGATCGATGCCGCCATCGCGATCGTGCATGAACAGCTCCAGCACCAGCTTGCCGCCGCCGCGGTTGATGATGTCCTCGGCCTTGATGTTATGGCGATGCATCGGCGACAGCTGATCCTTGCGCGAGATCATGATCTTCTCGGCATAGAGCATGCCCATGCCCTTCTTCATGTCTTCGTAGCGACCGTTGCGAACGGTGAACAGGAAGAGGCCGAGCTCGTCGAACTTACCCTGGCCGTAATCGGTGATGTCCCAGCCGAGCCGCGAGGAGAAGATGGCCGACGAATCCTGCCGGCGCGCCTTCATCTGTTCCGGGGTCCAATAGGCGAAGGGCGGCATAATGTAGCCGAACGAACGGATGAAGGCATCGGCGTCGCGGATGATTTCGTTGATGGCGGAGCGTTTCATGGTCGTGGTTCCTTCCCATTGGCTTGGGCGATCTCCAAACCGAATAGCCGAACACCGATCCGGTGTCGACGTAAACCGCGTGCTGGCCTCATGACATCCGGGCCGATCAAGGCCATAAGTCCAGGCAAATCCCAGGGTGAAAATCCATGCTGAGCATAGACGACCTCGATACACCGGCGATCCTGATCGATGTCGACCGCGCCGAAGCCAACATCGCGCGGGCGCAGGCCCACGCCGACCGCCACGGGCTGAAGTTCAGGCCGCACATCAAGACCCACAAACTGCCCTACTGGGCAAAGAAGCAGATCGCAGCCGGTGCGGTCGGCATCACCTGCCAGAAGATCGGTGAAGCCGAGGTGATGGCCGATGCCGGCCTCACCGACATTTTTCTGCCTTACAACATTGTTGGCCGCGCCAAGCTGGAGCGTCTCAAGGCGCTGCACAGCCGCGTGACACTGTCGGTGACATCAGACAGCATGGAGACGCTTGCGGGTCTCGCCGCCACCTTCACCGATCCAGGCCAGCCGCTACAGGTACTGGTGGAGTGCGATACCGGCATGGGCCGCTGCGGCGTCCAGTCGGCCAGCGAGGCTGTCGCGCTGGCCAGAGAGATCGACAAGGCCAGGGGGCTCGCCTTCGGCGGGCTGATGACCTATCCGGCGGCAGGCCGCGCCGCCGAGGCCGAGACTTGGCTGGCCGATGCGCGCAATGCGCTCGCCGCATCCGGCCTCGCCTGCGAACGCATCTCCAGCGGCGGCACGCCGGATATGTGGCGCGCAGGCGAGGCTTCCGTCGTCACCGAGTACCGCCCCGGCACCTACATCTATCTCGACCGCTACCAGGTCGCCAAGGGCGTCGGAAGCCTCGACGATTGCGCGCTGACGGTGCTGTCGACGGTGGTCAGCCATCCGACGCCGACACGGGCCATCCTCGATGCCGGCAGCAAGGCGTTGTCCAGCGATACGCTGGGGCTGCCCGATTTCGGCGAATTGCTGGGCCTTCCGGGCGCCACCGTCACCAGCCTCAGCGAGGAGCACGGCAACGTCACGCTTTCCGGCGAGGCCAGGCTGCGTATCGGCGAGCGCGTGCGCATCGTGCCCGACCATTGCTGCGTCGTCACCAATCTGTTCGACGAAGTTCACTTGATCGCCGGAGAACGGGTGCTTGAGACGCTGCCGGTGGCGGCGCGCGGCCGCATGGGGTGAGAAGCGGTCCGCGGAGCGGACGGAAAGCCAATTGCTTGGCTTTCGAGCTTTGACCCCCTGAGCCTGCAAAGGGGCAAAGCTGAAGTGAGTCAGGCTGATTGCCGTTCAGCCTGCCGTGCCGCGACGCGGCGCATGGCAATGACCCGGCGACGCAGGATTTCCGTGCGCATCGCCATCAGATGCAGCGCAAAGAACAGCACGGTAAAGCCCAGAGCCATCACCAGCAACGGCCGCAACAGGCTGGGATCGATGGTCGGCCCACCGAGCCGGATCACCGAAGCCGGCTGATGCAGCGTGTTCCACCAGTCGACGGAGAATTTGATGATCGGGATGTTGATGAAGCCGACCAGGGTGATGACTGCAGCGGCCCAGGCGGCGCGCGCGGCATCGTCGAGGGCCCGCGTCAGCGCAATGATGCCGAGATACATCAGGAACAGCACGAACACCGAGGTCAGCCGCGCATCCCACACCCACCAGGTGCCCCACATCGGCTTGCCCCAGATCGAACCGGTGATCAGCGCGAGCGCTGTAAAGACGGCACCGATGGGTGCCGCCGATTTGAGCGCGACGTCGGCCAGCGGATGGCGCCATACCAGCGTGCCCAATGCGGAAACCGCCATCAGCGTGAAACACATCATGGCCAGCCAGGCGAACGGCACATGGATGTACATGATACGTACGGTGATGCCTTGCTGGAAATCCTCCGGCGCCGTGAAGCTCATATAGAGCCCGGCGGCTAGGAGGAGTGTGGCGATGGTTGCCAGCCACGGCACCACCTTGTCGGCCAACCCGACAAACCGCGTCGGGTTGGCGAAATCCATCCAGCCGCTGAGGCGTGAAGTCAGGTCACTCATGCGGCTTTACATAAACCGGTGATGGGCTTGGGGCAACTACAGCACCGTGTCGCAGGCGCGCGTTCCCTTCTCCCCCTGTGGGGCCCGAAGGGCGGGCGAGGCCCGTGACTCGCCCGGGCGGTGGATCGGCGCACAGCGCCGAGCCGGATGAGGAGTGCTGGACGGAGTGAGGCCGGCGCCAAGCGAGCACCCCTCATCCGTCGCCTTCGGCGACACCTTCTCCCACAAGGGGAGAAGGGAAGAACTCAGGCGGCCGCGTCCGTGATGGTGCGGCTGAGGCGGCGGACTTCCTCGTCGTTGAGCAGGCCGCCGGCGCGCAGCAGGCTGGCGAAGCGGCCATTGCGCATCGACAATTCGGCGAAGCCGCCCATTTCGACCACCTTGCCCTTGTCCATGAAGACGACCAGATCGGCATCGCGAACAGTGGTCAGGCGGTGCGCGATGATGAAGGTGGTGCGGCCGCGCCGCAATTCGTCGATCGCTTCCTTGACGCGGTCTTCCGTCTCGACGTCGAGCGCGCTGGTCGCTTCATCGAGCACCAGGATGGGTGAATCCTTCAGCACGGCGCGCGCGATTGCGATACGCTGGCGCTCGCCGCCCGAAAGTTGTCCACCGCGTTCGCCGACAACCGTATCGTAGCCGTTGCTCTTCGACAGGATGAAATCCTGCGCGGCAGCGGCATTGGCGGCGGCGTGGACCTCATCATAGGTCGCCTCGGCGCGCCCGACGCGGATATTGTCCTCGATCGAGCGGTTGAGCAGGCCGGCATCCTGGAACACGGTGGCGATCGAGTGGCGCAGCGACTTGCGGGTCACCGTGCGGGTATCGATGCCATCGATCAGGATGCGGCCGCTGGACGGCGAAAAGACCCGCTGCAAGAGATTGATCAGCGTGGTCTTGCCTGCGCCCGTCGGACCGACGATGGCCACGGTGTGGCCGGCACGGACTTCGAACGACACGTCGTTCACGCCCTGCCCCGAATTGGCGAATTCGAAGTTGACGTTTTCGAAACGCACATGACCAGTGACGTTGACCAGGTCACGCAACCCGTCCGGCTCGGCGGCGTCGGCCGCGGAGTCCTCAAGCCGATAAAATTCCTCGAGCTTGGCCCTGGCTTCCGAAATCTGGTTGGCGAAGGCCGACATCTGGTCGAGCCGGGCGATCAGCAGCGTGGCAAAGCCGGTAAACGCGATGACATCACCGATGCGCAATTGGCCATGCATGACAAGATAGGAGCCGATCAACAGCACGACCATCATCGAAATGGTCGACGACAGACGGTGCAGGGCGTTGGCCAACGCCCACCAGTCGAGCACCGGATACTGCGCATCAAGCAGATTCTTGACATAGCGCTTCAAGGCGTCGGTCTCGTGGCCGATGCGATTGTAGCTCTGCAGCACGGCGACATTGCTGACCGAGTCGCTCACATGCGCGAACACCTGGTGAAAGTGCCGCTCCACGGACGCCTGGCCTTCCCTGGTACGACGCATCACCAGCCGGCCGATTCCGACGTAAAGCGCGCCCAGTGCCAGCAGGACCATCGACATGCGAATGTCCATGCTGAGCGCCGTCGGCACCAGCAGAACCAGTGCGACAACAGTCGACAAATGCTGCCTCATGAACTCGAGCCAGAGGCTGAACAAGGTCTCGACCGCGCGCAGCAGCGTGTGCAGGGAATTGGAGGTGCCGCGCTGATGATGCCAGGCAAGAGGCATGGTGATCACGCGCTCGAACGACTGGCAAAGAACCTCGCTGCGCCGCGCATGGGCAAAACGGTCCGCGCCGCGCGCCACCAGAACGAAGGCGATGACGTTGAAGACGCCGATACCGGCCCATAGGCCGAGCGTCGAAAAGACCGAGCCGCTATCCGAAATGGCATCGATCACCCGTCCGAACATGATCGGCTCAAGGATGGCGATAATCGCAAGCGCGACATTCGCCCCACAGATAAACGCGACGCGTTTTCTGTCGGCAGCGAGATAACCGAGCGCTCTCCAGTAGATTTGCAGAAGGGACACTTCAGCTACTCCGGCAAATTGTTATTGTGCACTGCATCATTTTCTGACTCGTACTCGTTGACGTGTCGCGAAACAATGCCCTCGTACCCCTTCAGTTCCCAATTCGCGAACAAAAGATGGCGACGCTGCGAAATCTGTCGTGATCACCTAACGGTTTGAGAAGAAAGGTAAAATGTCAGCCTTGCGGCAAAATCGTGGCAGGCAGGAAGCACTGCCGAAATTTTAATCAGCAACTTGGCATGTACGAATCCCAAAAGCCTGCATCGGCTTTTGGGAAATCTCATGCGCAATAGAATTGCTCGAGCAACTTTAAATAACGCACATCCTCAAGATGCACAAAGACGTTCCAAATCCTTGAAGCTACGCCGGTATCCTGACGACCAGATCGGCCTTGTCGCCGGCTTTCGGTTCGAAAGACGAAGCCTTCGTCTTTTTACCATTTACCTCGAGCGAGACGGCTTTGGCCTTCTTGTCGCGGACAACCTGAACCCTGAGCTCGGCCCCCAGCACCTTGAGCGTTGCCGCATAGCCATCCCAATGGCTGGGCAGTTTCGGCCTGAACTGGATGCGCTCGCCCCTGCGCTCGATACCGAGGATGCCTTCGACCGCCGCGCGATAAAGCCAGCCGGCCGAGCCGGTATACCAGGTCCAGCCGCCGCGGCCGCCCTTGCCTTCCCCGGCGTAGACGTCTGCCGCGACGACATAAGGCTCGACGCGGTAGTGCTCGGCAGCGGCTTCGTCGGGTGCATGGTTGACCGGGTTGAGCATCGAGAAGCAGCGGTAGGCGTCGTCGACGCGCCCCATTTCGGCGAGCGCAATGACGAACCATGTCGCCGCGTGGGTGTACTGGCCGCCGTTTTCACGGACACCCGGCGGGTAGCTCTTGATGTAGCCTGGGTTCTGTTCCGTCCTGGAGAAGGGCGGCGTGAAAAGCTTGACGATGTTGAGCTCGTCGTCGACGAGCATTTTCATCGCCTGCTGCATCGCCGTCGTCGATCGCGCCGGATCGCCCTCGCCCGACAGCACGCTCCACGACTGGGCAATCGAGTCGATCTTGCATTCCTGCGAGCTGCGCGACCCCAGCGGCGTGCCGTCGTCGAAGCTGCCGCGACGGTACCATTCACCGTCCCAGGCCGTGCTTTCAAGCGCCCGCTTCAGCACGCCCGCGTGTTTTGTCCAGGCTTGCGCGCGCTTGGCGTCGCCTTCCGCCTTGGCGACAGCTGCAAAGTCGCCCAGCGTCTTCAGCAGGAACCAACCCAGCCAGACGCTCTCGCCCTTACCTTGCTCGCCGACACGGTTCATGCCGTCGTTCCAGTCACCGCCGAGGATCAGCGGCAGTCCGGCGGGGCTGCTGCGCTTGATGGCAAGGTCAAGTGCGCGCGCGCAATGATCGTAGAGTGAAGCGGTCTTCTTCGATATCTCCGGCGTGAAAAAGGCGTCGTGCTCGCCTTCTTCCAGCGACGGCCCTTCGATGAAGGGCAATTGTTCCCTGAGGATCGCGGTATCGCCGGTCACCAGCAAGTAGTGTGCCGTGGCGTGGGCGAGCCAGACCACGTCGTCGGATATCATGGTGCGGACGCCTGCCTCGGTTCGCGGCAGCCACCAATGCTGCACGTCGCCTTCGGGGAATTGCCGCCGCGCCGCGTTGAGGATCTGGTCGCGCGCCAGTTTCGGATCATGGAGAAGCAGGGCCAGCGTGTCCTGCAACTGATCGCGGAAGCCAAAGGCGCCGCTCGCCTGGTAAAACGCCGAGCGGGCGCGGATGCGGCAGGCAAGGCTCTGATAGGGCAGCCAGTGGTTGACCATCGCGTTGAGCGCCCTGTCCGGCGTCTCAACCTGGATGGTGTCGAGAAACCCTCGCCAGGTGCGTTCATTGTCAGCCAGCCGCTGATCGAAGTCCTTGCTGCAATGATGCTGTACCAGCGCGCTGGCTTCCTCGGCAGAGGCTGCATCGCCGAGCAGCCAGAGCAGCGTCACGTCGCCGCCGGCGGGGATGTCGACGTCGCGTGCAATTGCCGCACAAGGATCGTCGCCCGCCTCAACGCGGCCCGACAGGCTTGCGCCGCTGAGCACGGCTTGCGGGAGTTCGCTGGTGCCGTGGCGGCCGATGAACTCGCGGCGGTCGGCCGTCACCGAGTGTGCCGCCCCGTCGGCGGCCAGGAAGGCAACCCGCTCGCTGAAATCGAGCCCGTAGGGATTTTGCGCCAGCAACGCGCCCGTCGCAGCATCCCTGGAGGGAACGATGGTCGCCGCCGTGCGCGAACGATGGCTGCCAAGAACCCATTCTGCATAGGCATAGACGCGCAGGCGCGCCGGCGCCGAACCGGAATTCTGGATGCGCAACCGGGAGATTTTCACCGGATCGACGGGATCCACCACATGGGTAAGGTCCATCGACAGCGGCCCGTGCTTCGAACGGAAGGTCGAAAAACCCTGCCCGTGCCATGTTTCGTAGGTCGTGGCGGGGTCGCGGACCACGGCGGCCAGCGGTGAGAACGCCCGGCCGCTGGCATGATCATAAATATAGATGCCCTCGCCTGGCCGGTTGGTGACCGGGTCGTTCGCCCACGGCGTCAGTTGATAGTCGCGGCTGTTTCGGCTCCAGGTGAAGGCAGCGCCTTCAGCCGAAACGTGGAAACCGAACGAGGCGTTGGAGACGACGTTGATCCAGGGCTGCGGCGTCGTGCGCCGGCCAGCAAGGCGCACGACATAGTGGCGTCCGTCGCCCTCGAAACCGCCAAAGCCGTTCCATTGGTTGAGCCCGCTGCCGTCGGCACTACGGTCGAACGGGGCTTGAGCCCACGTCTGTGGCGCCGGCGGAGACGGTTCACGAAGCGCTGCTGCACCCGCCGGCTGCAACGCGTCCCGCGCTTGCAGCGCAGCGGCCTCGGCGCGCTCGATCTGATCGAAGATGGTGCCGTTGCGCGTGTGCAGAACGACGCGAGCGGTGGCCAGCAGCGTCTTGTAGGTCGCCTCGTCCATGAGGTCGCGGCGCACCGCGAAGATGTGCTGGCGGGGTCCTAGCTCCTTGCCGCGCAGGCGACTGTTTTCGCACAGCGTCTCGACCGCCCGTTGCAGGTCCTGCACGTAGGACGAAGCCTGCTCGTTGACGACGACAAAGTCGATCATCATGCCGCGGGCGCGCATGTATTCCTGGAAACGGAGCGCCTGGGCAACGATTTCGAGATCGGCGACATCGCCGATCCTGACCAGGAAAATCGGAAAGTCGCCGGATATGCTGGTCGGCCATAGGCCCGATTGCCTACCGAGCCCGGAAGCGATCGATTCGGCCGGAAGCCGCAGGAACGGATCCGGATAGATCAGGTAGCGCGCCAGATTCTGCACATTGGCGGCATCGGCAAGGCTGAGACCGAGATGCCGGGTCTGCACCTGTGAGCGGGTCCAGGCGAGCATCGCCTGGCGCGCGAAGGCTTCCGGATGATCAAGCCGCGCAATGGCTTCTTCGAGTTCGGCACGGTTGGCGCCGACGGCAGTCCAGAAGGTCAGCGCTATCTTCTTGTTGGCCGGCACGCGCACCTGTCGGCGAAGTGCCGCGACCGGATCCAGCGTGAAGCCGGAATGGCCGCCAAGCTTGGCGCCGGGATCGAATGCGGCGGCCTCGGTAATAGTGCGGCCGCGGCCTATGAAGGCGCGCCGGTCAGTTTCGGCCTCGGCGTCGCGCGTCGACCCAGACGGGTCGGTGACGAAATGCACCATGGCGACATCAGGCTCGTCCGTTTCCCGCTTACGTCTGGTGGCGAAGATCGCTGCGTTATTCGCAGCGATTTCGGTTTCCACGAACATTTTCGAGAACGCCGGATGCGCGTTGTCGGATGCTTCGGAGCCCAGCACCAGTTCAGCGAACGAGGTCACTTCGATATGCCGGTCGACCGGGCCGTCATTGTAGAGCGTCACCCGCCGGCCTTCGCCATTTCCTTCCGAAATGACGATGCATTCGACCTCCGAACGCAGTGATCCCACTGACTTGACGAAGCTCGCCTTGTCGTCGGAGAACAGCGTCCGCACCTCTTCGTGGGTGGCACGCTTCGGCTCGGCGGTGGCCGACCACCAGTCGCCGGTGCCGGAGTCGCGCAGGAAGATGTAGGAGCCAAGCCGATCCTCGGTCGGGTCCGGCTGCCAGCGCGTGACGGCAAGCTCGCCCCAGCGACTATAGCCGGAGCCGGTCGCGGTAACCATGACCGAGTAGCGGCCATTGGACATGACGCTGGTCGAACGCAGCGCCTTGAGCGGGTTGAGCACGATGCGCGTATCGGGGCTCTCGGCTTCCGTTTCGTCCTTCGACCGTTCGTCGGCCTCGGTCCTGACGGTGGCGGTCGGGATGTCGCGCGGCGCTCTTTCCTGCAGCAGCAACTCGGCCGACTCGATCACCGGATCGCTGTGGAAGCGGTCGCGCAGGCGTCCTTCGAAGATGGCGTCGGCGACGGCGGCGATCGACATGCCGGAATGGTGGGCCATGTAGTTCAGCACGACGACATGGTCGGTGCCCTCCGGCACGCGTTGCGGCGTGAAATCGACCGCATCGTAGAAGCCGTGCCGGCCAAGGGCGCCAAGCCGCCGCAGCCTGGCCAGGTTCTGCACCGATTCACGCGGGGTGAACTGCGCCGCCAGCACGGTCGCATAAGGGGCAATCACCGTGTTCTGGCCGAGACCTCGCTTCAGGCCCAGCCCGGGCACGCCGAAATTGGTGTACTGGTAGGTCAGTTCGCGATCGCGGGCGTTGTAGGCCGCTTCCGAAATCCCCCAGGGCACGTCCTTCGAGCGGCCGTACTGGATCTGGCGCTTGATGATGAGCTTGCTGGTCTGGTTGAGGATGCTGCCTTGCGGCTCCTTCATCACCAGCGGCGGCATCAAATACTCGAACATCGAGCCGGACCAGGACATCAGAGCGCCCTTGAACCCGATCTCGACGATCGGCCGGCCGAGGTGGAACCAGTGCTCCGTGGGCAAATCGCCCTTGGCTATGGCGAACAGGCTGGTCAGCCGCGCCTCGGAAGCCAAGAGGTCGTAGCAGCTTTCGTCGAGCTGATGCTCCTCGACCCGGTAGCCGATCGACAGAAGCTTGCGTTCCTTGCGCATGAGGAAGGAGAAATCCATCTCGAAGGCAAAGCGGCGCGTGCGCTCTCGCAACGAAAGAAGCTTGGCCCGCAGCGCCTCGATGGCATTGTCGTCGCTATGCGCATCATGGACATGCGCCTCGCAGGTGGCTTCCAGTCTCGCCGCCCAGTCGGCGATGGTGTCGCTCTGCGTCGATGCGGCCTCAGTATGGATAGCGATGGCGAGCTTGCGGATCTCGCCGGCCAGAACGGCCAGGTTGATGGTGCGGATCGACGCCATCTCGGGCTGTGCCTTGATCGATTCGACCGCGCGTCGCATGCCATCGAGGCGATCGGCAAGTCGCTGGCGCAACGGCCGCAACTGACGGCGGTCGTCAGGCAACTCGGCCAGGCTTTCGTCGAGGATCGTCACCGTATCGAGGATACCCTCAAAGTCGCCCTGAAGGTGGACTGCAGGCGCTTCCGCCCATTCGGCACAGGCTGCCGCCACCGCCACCAGATGGCCGGCGAGATTGCCGCTATCGACGGCGGAAATGTACAGCGGATAGAGCGGCTTCAGCGTCGTCGTGTCATACCAGTTGAAGAGATGGCCGCGCTCACGCGGCATGCTCTCGATAGTCGACATCGTGGCGTCGATGCGGGTGGTGGCGTCGGACAGGCTGATCCAGCCGAAATCGCGCGCCGAAACCACTGACAGGAGATAGACGCCGATATTGGTCGGCGAGGTGCGGGGCGCCACGACAGGCGCCGGACTTTCCTGGAAATTGTCAGGCGGCAGATTGTGATGCTCGGCCGTCACGAAGGTCTCGAAATAATGCCATGTGCGCCGCGCAATCGTGCGCAGCACATGGGTGTCGGCCGCCGATATGCGCAAACGGTCCTCGGTTTCGGCCGAGCGGCTGATAAAGAAGGCGAAGGCTGGCGAGCCGATCCAGAACAGCGCGAAGAAGAAGGCGACGAAAGCTCCGGTTGAATCGGCCACAACAGGGATGGCGAGGCCGACGACGCCGACAACCACCGCGCCGTACATCATGCCGTAATAGGAGCCGAGATCGTTGTCGCCGTTCTTGTGAGCCTGCGAGGCAGTGCGCCATTCGAGCAGGTTCTTCCGGCTGACGAACAGGCGGTAGAGCGTGCGAATGACGGCATCGCCCATCATCCAGGCCAGATGCGCCATCAGCACGATCTTCAGAGCCACGAGGGCGGTGCCGAAGACGACGTCGCGCGCCAGCGCCGAGAAATGACCGCGCGGCGTCTGGTCGCCGCTTTTGGGCAGGATGGCGTGGACGATGTCGAACGTCGGCGCCATGAAAAGTGTGAGGATCAGCAGCGCCTGCCATTGCGCGGCCTGGGTGAAGGGCAGCAGCGTCCAGCCGGCGATCGCGGCCATCACCCAGAAGATCGGCGTCAGCGACCGGCGCAGATTGTCGACCATCTTCCAGCGCGACAGCGCCGGCACGCCGGATCGCGGATTGAGAATGAAGCCCAGAAGCTGCCAGTCGCCGCGCGCCCAGCGATGGTGGCGCGACGCGTCGACCGAATAGCGGGTCGGATAGTCCTCGACCAGTTCGACGTCGGTGACCAGGGCCGCGCGCGCCAACGCGCCTTCGAGCAGATCGTGGCTGAGGACGGTGTTTTCTTCGATGCGGCCCTTCAGCGCCGCCTCGAAGGCGTCGACATGGTAGAGCCCCTTGCCGGTGAAGGAGCCGTCGCCGAAGACGTCCTGGTAGATGTCCGAGACGGCAAATACGTAGGGATCGAGGCCGCGATTGGCAGAAAAGACCCGCTGGAAGAAGGATGCGTCGTCGCCGCTGGTCAGCGAAGCGGTGATGCGCGGCTGCAGGATGGTGTAGCCGGCGCTGACGACGCGCTTTGCCGCATCGTAACGCGGGCGGTTGAGCGGATGGCAAAGCTTGCCAACCAAACTGGCGACGGCATCGCGGGTGGTGCGCGTGTCGGCATCCAGGGTCATCACATGGATGACGTTTTCCGGCAACGGCACGTCCAGCGGCAGAAAAGTGGTGTCGCTGTCACCACGCAGCAGAAGATTCAGTTCGTGGAGCTTGCCGCGCTTGCGTTCCCAGCCCATCCAGGCGCCCTGGGATTCATTGTAGAGCCGCCGGCGGTGCAGGACGTAGAAACGCGGCGCGCCTTCGCTGGGATAGCGGGCGTTCAGCCGCGCGATCTCGTCGCGAGCATATTGGAGGATCTCGATATCCGCCGCATCGATTTCGGTTTTGCTGTCCGGCCAGTCCGAAAGCAGAGCGAAATGGATTTCGTCCGCCGTGTTGGCCAGGTGGTGCACTTCGATGTTGCGGATGTTCTCCTCGACGTCGTCGCGCGAGCCGATCAGCGACGGCACCACCACCAGCGTGCGCGCCTCGGGCGGCATGCCGCGTCTGTAGTCGTAGCCGACGAGGCGCGTGGGCTTCAGGAATAACGATACGACGGTGTTGAAGAAGGCAAGCGCGCCTTCGCTTGCCGGCACGGCAAACAGCGCCAGCATCAGGACGATCGACGGCAGCGACAGGCCGAGACTGGCAAGGGCATTGCCTGAGAGGACCAGAAGCAGGACCGTCAGCGCGAACACCGGCACGACAATGCCCAGCCATCCGGTCTTGCGGAACGCTCGTTTGATCGTGACGCTGACGGTCGGCCGATAGCCGATCGCCTTTTCCAGTTCCAGCCGGCGCGGGCCGACCAGAAAGAACCCGACGTCGGTGTGAGCGGTCGGACCGGTGACGGTGGTATCGGCGACAGCGGCATGGCCGGCGAGTTCGATCGCCTTTTCAGCAACGCGGAATTCGGAACGATCGGAGCGGCGCGCCATTTCCTCGATCGCGGTCCGGTACTGGTCGCGCGAGAAGAAATCGAGCGCGGCGAAATCGGTGCGCTCGCGCAGCAAGGTGTCGATGCGGCTGACATCTTCGAACCAAACCGTCCAGTCGATATCGTTGATGAGCCTGAGGCCGCGGATGATGTTGCCGGTGGTTACGTTGCCGCTGGACAACGTGCGATGCTCGCTGATGATGATTTCCTCGGCATCGGAGCCGGACTTTTCAAGCTCGCCCTCCAGCCATTCCAGCGCCCTGCCGGCATTTTGCGATCCGTCGCGCAGGCGGTAGAGCAATTGGGTGGCAAAGGTGGTGTCTCGTGCATGGGCGACGTAGTTCGACAGGATCGCCTGACGGTCGGCGCTGTCGTCGATCGCCAGCACGCCATCGGCAACCTCGTTGGCAATCTGGCGCATCTGCCGGGTACGATTGACCCGGACCGCGATCCGGCGAAGATTTTCGATCAGAACGAAGCGCAGCAGCGACGGCAGCGCCCAGAGCTCGCCAATCTTCAGCGGCTCGACAGCCTGAAAGCCTTCGACGATCGCCTTGAACATCGCCGCCGAGACGGAGCTGTCCGAATGCGCGACATAGGTCCAGGCCAGCGCAAGCGCGCGCGGCACACGAGCGCCGTCGCGCAGCTTCAGGGTCGGCAACTGCCGATAGAAACGGTGCGGCAGGTCGCGCTTGACCTGGAAGATGGTTTCCTCGACCAGATAGTTGTTGTCGAGCAGCCATTGCGCCGCCGGCGTGATCGTCTCGCCTCTCGCCTGCGCGGCATTGGTCGAACGGTAGACTTCGAGGATCTTGCTGGCGCTGTCGCGGACGCGTGGCTGGAAATCGAACGGCTCCAGGCCGAACAGATCCTTGACGTCACCCTTGGCGAGGCTTGCACCCAGCGTGCGCAGGCGCTCTTCCGGCAGGAAATTGGAGCGTATCGGCTCTTCCGTGATGGCCGGAAAGCTCGCGCTCGTCTTTTCCATTTGGGTGGGGTCTGTCTGTATATTCATTGAAAATTCCGCATGGGGGACGCGTTAGCGGCGTCACCGCCACGGCAATGTCCCTAGAACCGATTGAAATGAAATTGGTTGCATCGAAACAAGGGCCGAAAGTCTATTTTCGCACCAAGACCTGCAGACAAACCACCTCCCTCCCGCCGGGAGTTGATCGACGGAAGGATTCAGGCTTTTTCGTGATCTGGGCTTGAGCTTACGGCATATTTCGCTGGTGTTGTGATCATGTTTCGAAACAGGCGTTAATCGTTTGCCGCAACGCGATCGATGCGGATCACGAACAGCGTCGCTGGTCGCGCAGGCTCGACGCGCCGTTTCGCGGCGTCCGGTCCGAGCAACAGCGTGTCGCTCGGTCCGATGCGGACAGGCGCCGCGCCGGCCATCGTGATTTCGCCGTCAAAACACAGGATGAGGGTCGCATCAGCGGCCGACTGGATTTCCGTCGGGGCTGAAATCACCAGGCGTTCGACGGCATGGGTCATCCGTCCACGCCGTGTCATGACGTTGAGATCGGTGATCGGACCGGAGATCAGCGCCGCTTGCGTCGGCACATCGGCCGCAAAGGAAAGCGGGGCGGACGTTTTGGTCAGCGTAGCCGCCGGGCGGCCGGCGATATCAAGGATGATCCCCTCGCCTTCCAGCACGGCCAAGCTTCGGTCCACTCCGGCAAACTCGGAGAATGGTCCACCGCTTTCGACGCGCGCCATGGAGACGCGCCAGTCGAAATCATCGAGCGCAGCACCTGCGGGCGAGACGGCGATTTCCGTCGTCACCCCGCCGCCGTTCTTCCACGGCATGGACCGGTATTCGGCTGCCCGGAGGATGCGCAAGGCGCGGTTCAGCCGAGGATGCCTGGCAGGTTGAGCTGGTGCTCCCTGGCGGAGTCGATGGCGAGGTCATAGCCGGCATCGGCGTGGCGCATGACGCCGGTTGCGGGGTCATTCCATAGCACCCGCTCCAGGCGTTTGGCCGCTTCGCGTGTGCCGTCGGCAACGATGACCATGCCGGCATGTTGCGAAAAGCCCATGCCGACGCCACCGCCATGATGCAGCGATACCCAGGTTGCGCCGGAGGCGGTGTTGAGCAGCGCATTGAGCAGCGGCCAGTCGGACACGGCGTCGGAGCCGTCCTTCATCGATTCCGTCTCGCGGTTCGGCGAGGCAACCGAGCCTGAATCGAGATGATCGCGGCCGATGACCACCGGCGCCTTGAGCTCGCCTTTCGCCACCATCTCGTTGAAGGCGAGGCCGAGCCGGTGGCGGTCGCCGAGACCAACCCAGCAGATGCGCGCCGGCAGACCCTGGAAGGCGATGCGCTCACGCGCCATGTCGAGCCAGTTGTGCAGGTGGGTGTTGCCGGGCGTCAGCTCACGCACCTTGGCGTCGGTCTTGTAGATGTCCTTGGGATCGCCGGAGAGGGCTGCCCAGCGAAACGGACCGATCCCGCGACAAAACAGTGGCCGGATATAGGCCGGCACGAAACCCGGGAAGGCAAAGGCATTGTCGAGCCCTTCCTCCTTCGCCACCTGACGGATGTTGTTGCCATAGTCGAGCGTCGGCACGCCGGCGTTCCAGAACGCCACCATCGCCTCGACATGTTCGCGCATCGACGCGCGCGCCGCCTTTTCGACCGCCTTCGGGTCGCTGGTGCGCTTCTCGCGCCATTCGGCGAGCGACCAGCCCTTGGGGAGATAGCCGTTGAGCGGATCATGCGCCGACGTCTGGTCGGTGACCAGGTCGGGGCGCACGCCACGCCGCACCAGTTCCGGCACGATGTCTGCGGTGTTGCCGACGAGGCCGACCGATTTCGCCTCGCCGGCCCTGGTCCAGCGCTCGATCCTTTCCAGCGCCTCGTCGAGCGTGTCGGCGCGTTCGTCGACATAGCGGGTGCGCAGCCTGAAATCGATGCGGTCGGGATCGCATTCGACCGCCAGGCAGCAGGCGCCGGCCATGACCGCGGCCAGCGGCTGGGCGCCGCCCATGCCGCCGAGGCCGCCGGTCAAGATCCATTTGCCCCTGAGGTTGCCGTCGTAATGCTGGCGGCCAGCCTCGACGAAGGTCTCGTAGGTGCCCTGCACGATGCCTTGGGTGCCGATGTAGATCCACGAGCCGGCCGTCATCTGGCCGTACATCATCAGGCCCTTCTTATCGAGCTCGTTGAATTTCTCCCATGTCGCCCAGTGCGGCACGAGGTTGGAATTGGCGATCAGCACGCGCGGCGCATCGGTGTGGGTACGAAACACGCCGACCGGCTTGCCCGACTGCACCAGCAGCGTCTCGTCGTCTCCAAGCGTCTTCAGAGAGGCGACGATGCGATCAAAGTCGTTCCAGGTGCGCGCCGCGCGGCCGATGCCGCCATAGACGACCAGTTCGTTGGGGTTTTCGGCGACGTCGGGATCGAGATTGTTCATCAGCATGCGCAACGGCGCTTCAGTCAGCCATGTGCGGGCGTTGAGCTCGCTGCCGCGCGGGCTGCGGACTTCGCGGATGTTGTGGCGAGGATCGGTCATGGCGTCACTTTTCCTTTCGAATGAGCTGCGCGACGATGCGTCAGCGCCCGGCCCAGGCAATCGCTCTTTCCAGGATCCGCTTCAGCGTGGCGCGGATCGGCGCGGCGAATGCCGGGTCGTAAGGCACCGGCCAATTGTCGGGCGTACTTTTGCCCTCGGGCTCGCGCATATAGCCGCGGTTGGACAGTTCCATCTGCAGCGCATGAACGCCGTTTTGCGGCTGGCCGAAATGGCGCGTGATCCAGCCGCCTTTGAAGCGGCCGTTGACGACAAAACTCTCGCCGGTCTCGGCGAGGATCTGGCCGACCATTGCCTGCAAGCCCGGGTCGGCGCTTTTGCCGTCATTGGTGCCGAGGTTGAACACCGGCAGAGTGCCTTCGAACAGCCGCGGCAGCATCGAGCGGATCGAATGGCAGTCATAGAGGACGATCTTCCGGTGCACGGCGCGCAGCCTGTCGATCTCGGCCTGCATGGCGGCATGGTAAGGCACAAAGTACTTTTCGCGGCGCTCGTCGACCTCCGAGGCATCAGGTTCTTCCCCGACACGATAGAGCGGATCGCCGTCGAAGGTCTCGGTCGGGCACAGGCCGGTGGTTGCCTGGCCGGGATAGAGCGAGACGCCGGAGGGATCGCGATTGACGTCGATGACGGTGCGCGAGATCGCGGTATGCACCACCGTCGCGCCGAGGTCTTCGGCAAAGTCATACAGCTTGTCGATCCACCAGTCGGCGTCGCGGCGGCCGAGCCAAGGCGACACCAGCCGGCTCTCAAGGCCGGCGAGATCGATGCCGGTGTGCGGGATCGAGACCAGCAGGGGGGCGGTGCCGCGCTTTACAGTGAGCCAGGAGGGCACGTTCATGAATGGTCTCCCTGCGCTGGCGCTTTGCGGCGACCTATAGAGGCGCACATCCTCACGACGCGATTCCCGGCAGCGCCACCGCGCCCGCTGCCTTCACGGCAGCGCCGCTGCGCACCATGGCGATGGCCTTTTCCATGTCGGGGTGGAAATGCCGGTCATTGTCGAGATGCGGCACTTCGGCCCTGACCAGCCTGCGTACCGCTTCGAGCGGCGCACTCGATGCCAGCGGCGCATGGAAATCGCAGCCCTGCGTGGCGGCCAGCAATTCGATACCGATGACGGCCGTCGCATTCTCGATCATGCCGATCAGCCGGCGCGCGCCATGTGCCGCCATCGAGACGTGGTCTTCCTGATTGGCCGAGGTCGGGATCGAATCGACACTGGCCGGATAGGCCTTTTGCTTGTTTTCCGAGACGAGTGCCGCCGCCGTCACTTGCGGGATCATGAAGCCGGAATTCAAGCCTGGCTTCGGGGTCAGGAAGGCCGGCATGCCCGACAGCGCCGGATCGACCAGCATGGCGATGCGCCGTTCCGACAGCGAGCCGATCTCGCAGACGGCGAGCGCGATCATGTCGGCGGCGAAGGCGACCGGCTCGGCGTGGAAATTGCCGCCGGAAAGTGCTGAGTCGTCCTCGGCGAAGATTAGCGGATTGTCGGTGACGCCGTTGGCCTCGGTGCCCAGCGTGCCGGCGGCCTGGCGCAGCACGCTGAGCGCTGCACCCATCACCTGCGGCTGGCAGCGCAAGCAGTACGGGTCCTGCACGCGTTCGTCTCCGACCCGGTGCGATTCACGGATGGCACTGCCGGCCATCAGGTTGCGCAGCGTCTCTGCCGTCTCGATCTGGCCAGGATGCCTCCTGAGCAGGTGGATGCGCGGATCGAAGGGGGCGTCGGAACCCTTGGCGGCATCGGTCGAGAGCGCACCGGCGACCAGCGCCGACTGGTAGAGCACTTCGGCGTCGAACAAGGCGGCCAACGCATAGGCGGTCGAGAACTGCGTGCCGTTGAGCAGCGCCAACCCTTCCTTGGCGCCAAGCGTGACCGGCTCCAGCCCGTGCGAGACAAAGGCGACCTTGGCCGGGAACCGGCCATGCGGGGTAAAACATTCGCCGACGCCGATCATCACCGCTGTCATGTGCGACAGTGGCGCAAGGTCGCCGGATGCGCCGACCGAGCCTTGCGCCGGCACCACCGGAATGACGTCGTTGGCGAGCATCGCTTCGAGCAGCTCAATGGTCTGCGGCCGCACGCCGGACGCGCCCTGCGCCAAGCTGGCCAGCTTCAGTGCCATCATCAGCCGGCAAACAGCGACCGGCATCGGTTCGCCGACGCCGGCGGCATGCGACAGCACGATGTTGCGTTGCAGCGTCTCGAGATCGGCGGCGGGGATACGGACGCTGGCCAATTTGCCGAAACCGGTGTTGATGCCATAGACCGGCTCACCCTTGGCGACGATGCGGGCAACGGCCTCGGCGCTGGCCTTGATCTTTGGCCAGCAGGCCGCGTCCAGCTTCGGCATGGCGCCACGATAGATTTCGCGCCAGTCGGCCAGCGTCGTGTTGCCCGGCTTGAGTCTGAGTTCACTCATTGTCCCCTCCAGATGCGGGCATGCAGCGGGTTGAAGCCCATGCGGTAGACGAGCTCGGCCGGGCGCTCGATGTCCCAGATCGCCAGGTCGGCCGATTTCCCAGCCTCCAGCGTGCCGGTTCGTCCGAGCAGTCCGAGCGCACGGGCGGCCTCGCGGGTGACACCGGCAAGGCATTCGTCAACAGTCAGACCAAACAAAGTCGCCGCCATGTTCATGGTCAGCAGCAGCGAGGTCAGCGGCGAGGTGCCGGGATTGCAGTCGGTGGCGACCGCCATTTTGACGCCATGCTGGCGAAACAGGCCGATCGGCGGCTTCTTGGTCTCACGGATGAAATAGTAGGCGCCGGGCAGGATCGTCGCCACGGTCCCGGCCCTCGCCATCGCCGCCGCACCTGCCTCGTCAGTGTATTCGAGATGGTCGGCCGACAGGGCGCCA
Source organism: Mesorhizobium sp. WSM4837 (assembly GCF_055811435.1). Classification (NCBI taxonomy): domain Bacteria; kingdom Pseudomonadati; phylum Pseudomonadota; class Alphaproteobacteria; order Hyphomicrobiales; family Phyllobacteriaceae; genus Mesorhizobium; species Mesorhizobium sp. WSM4837. The sequence goes on along the minus strand of NZ_JBVVQE010000045.1, from coordinate 13,768 downwards.
TAGCGCGCCGCAAGTTCCGCGCCGTGCAGGTTGGACAATTGGTCGGCGTGGAGTTTTACCGGCAGGCCTGCTGCTTTCGCCGCGTCGAACACGCGAGAAATCTGCTCGGGCGAAAAGGCGAGGCCCTCGCAAAAACCATCGACCGCGTCGGCCAGGCCCTCGGCGGTGACGGCCGGCAAAATCTCGTTTGCGACCAGATCGATAAACGCGTCCTTGCCGCCTTTCGCTTCAGGCGGCAGGGCATGCGCGCCGAGGAAGCTCGTTGTTACCGTTACTGGACGGTTTTCGCCCAAGAGCCGCGCGGCGCGCAGCGATTTCTTCTCGTTTTCGAGATCGAGCCCGTAGCCCGACTTGACCTCGATGGTGGTGAGGCCTTCAGCGATCAGCGCGTTGAGGCGCGGCAGCGACTGCGCAACCAATTCCTGCTGGCTGGCAGCGCGCAGCGCCTTGACCGACGAGACGATCCCGCCGCCGGCCCTGGTGACCTCTTCATAGGTGGCGCCGGCCAGCCGCATCTCGAATTCGTTGGCGCGATTGCCGGCGTGGATCAGATGAGTATGGCAGTCGATCAGGCCGGGTGTGATCCAGCGGCCTTCGCAATCGACAATCTCGGCGTTCTGGCTGAACGCTGCCGGCATGTCGGCTTCCTGGCCGGCATAGACGATCAGACCATCGCGCGCGACGATCGCGCCGTCTTCGACGATACCCAGTCCGGCGGCGCTGTCGGCCATGGTCGCCAGTCGCGCATTGCGCCAGAGGCGGATCTCCCCTGCCCGGCTTTTGCTCTCTCCAGCCATCATCTTTTCCGTTTCAATCGGCGGTGGTTATGTATATACATATTGAAACGCACTGCAAGTGGTATCATTGCACGGGACACTGGGAATCGGAGAGAAAAACGTGACGGCGATCTTTGCGGAACAGGCGCTTCTGCCCGACGGCTGGCATTCCAATGCCCGGATTGTCCTCAGTGATGGCCACATCACCACGGTCGAGCCGAACACCGCATCCCAGCCCGGTGACGAACGCCATGCCATTCTGCTGCCAGGCATGCCGAACCTGCACAGCCACGCCTTCCAGCGCGGCATGGCCGGTCTAGCCGAGTTGCGCGGCACTTCAGCCGACAGTTTCTGGAGCTGGCGCGAGGTGATGTATCGCTTCGCGCTGTCGATGACGCCGGATCAGGTCGAGGCGGTCGCCGCGCAGCTCTATGTCGAGATGCTGGAGGCTGGGTTCTCACGCGTCGGCGAGTTTCACTATCTGCATCACGACCGCGACGGCCAGCCTTACGCCAACGTCGCCGAAATGGCCGACCGCATCACCGCCGCGGCTGCCGACACCGGCATCGGGCTGACGCTGCTGCCGGTCTTCTATGCACATTCCTCTTTCGGCGGCGCAGCGCCGAATGAAGGCCAGCGGCGATTCATCAACGATATGAATCGGTTCTCGCGGCTTGTTGAGAAATGTCACGAAACCGTTCGCACCTTGAATCACGCGGTCGTCGGCATCGCCCCGCACAGTCTGCGCGCCGTGACACCGGAGCAGTTGGAAAGCATCGCGACAATGGCACCCGGCGGACCGATCCACATCCACATCGCCGAGCAAGTGAAGGAGGTGGAGGACTGCCTTGCCTGGTCCGGGGCGCGGCCGGTCGAATGGCTGCTCGCCAATGCCAGGGTCGACAGTCGCTGGTGCCTGATCCACGCCACCCACATGACCGAGACCGAGACGGCGGCCATGGCGAAAAGCGGAGCAATCGCCGGCCTCTGCCCGATCACCGAGGCCAATCTCGGCGACGGCACCTTTGCAGCACCTTTGTTCAAACAGCATGACGGCCGCTTCGGCGTCGGCTCCGACTCCAACGTGCTGATCGGCCTGCCGGACGAATTGCGGCAGCTCGAATATTCGCAGCGCCTCGCCCACCGTGCCCGCAACCTGCTGGCGGTCGCCGGCGGTTCGACCGGGCGCGCACTGTTCGATGCCGCGCTCGACGGCGGCAGCGCAGCGCTCGGCGCAAGTCCCTCGCGGATCGCCGCTGGCGCCCCAGCCGATTTCATCTCGCTCGATGGCAAGCACCCGTCGCTTGCCGGCAAGACGGGCGATGCAGTGCTCGACACCTGGATCTTCGCCAACGGTTCCAAGGTCGATTGTGTCTGGGTGCATGGCAAGAAACTGGTCAGCAGTGGCAGGCACGCAAGGCGCGATTTTATTGCCGAGCGTTTTCGCAAGGTGATGACGGCGCTTTCGGCATGAGCATGATCCAGACAATGGATGCGGACGGCGGCGAGCCCCTCTCGCTGCATCAACGCATCCTGTCCGACATCAGCGAACGAATCCTGTCCGGCGCCTGGGCGCCCGGCCACCGCATCCCGTTCGAGCACGAGCTGACGGCCGAGTACAAATGTTCGCGCATGACGGTGAACAAGGCGCTGTCGCAGCTTGCCAAGGCGGGGCTGATAGAGCGCCGCCGCCGCTCTGGCAGCTTTGTCCAGCGGCCGCAGTCGCAAGCTGCGGTGTTGGAAATCCATGACATCAGGATCGAGGTCGAGGCGCTCGGCCTGCCCTATCGCTACGAGCGTGTGGCACGACATAAAAGACGCAGCAGCGCCGAGGATCGCGCCTTGCTGGAACTCGACTGCAACGGGCCGGTGCTGGCGCTGGAATGCCGGCATTTCGCCGGCAAGCGGCCGTTCGCCCACGAACAGCGGCTGATCAACCTGGCCGCTGTGGCCGAGGCCGCCAACGAGGAATTTTTTGCCGTCGCGCCTGGGCCGTGGCTGATCGCCCGCGTGCCATGGAGTGCCGCCGAGCACCGCATCCGCGCCGTCGCCGCCGACAGACACATTGCGACCGCACTCGAAATCGAGTCCGGCGCCCCCTGCCTGGTGGTCGAGCGACGGACATGGAGCGCCGAGCACCCGGTCACCCATGTCCGTTTCACCTATGCGGCCGACAGCCACACGCTGGTCGCGCGGTTCACACCGTCGCAGGGGTAACCCTCCCCTCGAGGGCCCTCGAGGGGGAGGGTAAAGAGCCGCATCTCAAATGGCGGCGGTAACGATGATCTCGACCAGGTATTCCGGCCCGGCAAGCTTGGCCTCGCCGGTGGCGCGGGCCGGGGTATGGCCCTGTGGCACCCACTTGTCCCATGCCGCGTTCATCTCGGCAAAGGTGCTCATATCGGCCAGCCAGATGATCGCCTGCAGGATCTTGGTCTTGTCGGTGCCGGCCTTGGCCAGCAATTCGTCGATGGCCGCCAGGATGTCCCTGGTCTGGGTGCCGACGTTTCCGCCTGGTTCGCCGACCTGACCAGCCAGATAGACGGTGTTGCCATGGATGACGATCTGGCTCATGCGTGGGCCAACATCGATGCGACGAATGCTCATTGGACGTTTCCTTCCTTTGTGGGTCGCGCCTCTTTAGAGTCGCGGTTCGCTGGCGGCAAGGTTGCATGAGCGAATCCTCTTGAGCCAGCAGGCGTGGGGCGAAAATAGGCACACGCAAATTGCTCCGGTCGCCGCAATTCCGCCGGATTGACTTGTTGATTAATGTAATAACATCACATATCCACCCCGCTGCCGTACTAGTGGTGTCCCACGGATCGTCACATGACCAAAACCTGCCTGACATTCCGCGACCTGACGCTGGGCTACAACAGCCATCCGGCGATCCATCATCTCGATGGCACAATCCGCCGCGGGTCGCTGACAGCAGTCGTCGGCGCCAATGGATCGGGCAAGTCGACCCTGATGAAGGGTATCGTCGGCGTGTTGAAGCCGATGGCCGGCACGGTTGTCCGGGCGCCCGGCGTGCGCGCCGCCTATCTGCCGCAACAGTCGGAACTCGACCGCTCCTTTCCCGCCCGGGTCGTTGATCTGGTTTCGCTCGGCCTGTGGCCACGGCGCGGGCTGCTCGGCCGCTACACCAGGGAAGATCGCGAATCGGTCAGCCAGGCGCTGATGGCCGTCGGCCTCGGCGGCTTCGAGAAGCGCCCGATCGACACGCTGTCGGGCGGCCAGCTGCAGCGCACGCTGTTCGCTCGCGTGCTGCTGCAGGACGCCGATCTCATTCTGCTCGACGAACCGTTCAACGCCGTCGATACCAAGACCGTCGGCGACCTGATCGCACTAATCAAGCGCTGGCATGGCGAGGAACGCACGATCCTGGTTGTCGTCCACGATCTGGAACTGGTGCGCCAGAACTTCCCCGAGACGCTGCTGCTGGCGCGCCAGCCAATCGCCTGGGGCGAAACCAGGGAAACACTGCGGCCGGAAAACCTGTTGCGCGCGCGCCGCTTCCACGAAGCCTGGGAGGAGAACGCGCCCTGGTGCGAGCCGGACAAACACGGTGATCACGGTCACGGCCCCGGGCACGACCTTGGGCACAACCATGCGCACGACCATCATCACGGCTCCGGGCCGCGGGCAGCATGATGGACACGCTCTACGGTCTTCTCGTTGCTCCGTTCGCCGAATTCGCCTTCATGCAGCGGGCGCTTGCCGGCTCGCTGATGCTGTCGCTCGGCGCCTGCCCGGTCGGCGTGTTCCTGATGTTGCGGCGCATGAGCCTTTCCGGCGACGCCATGGCCCACGCCATCCTGCCGGGTGCTGCCGCCGGTTTCCTGTTTTATGGGCTGGAAATCCTGCCGATGACCATCGGCGGGCTGATTGCCGGCATCATCGTCGCGCTCGGCGCCGGCGCCGTCTCGCGCTTCACCATCCAGCGCGAGGACGCTTCGATGGCGGCCTTCTACCTGATTTCGCTGGCGATCGGCGTGCTGATGGTGTCGATCCGCGGCTCCAGCGTCGATCTCATGCATGTGCTGTTCGGCACCGTGCTTGCGCTCAACAATGAAGCGCTGACACTGATCGGCGGCATCGTGCTGGTCACGCTGGTCAGCCTCGCCATCTTCTGGCGGGCGCTCGTCGCCGAATGTCTCGACCCGCTGTTCCTGCGTTCGGTCAGCCGGCTGGGCAGCCCGGTGCATTTCATCTTCCTCGGCCTCGTTGTGCTCAACCTGGTCGGCGGCTTCCAGGCGCTCGGCACGCTGCTATCGGTCGGGCTGATGATGCTGCCTGCGGCTGCCGCCCGCTTCTGGACCATGCGCGTCGAGCCGATGTGCGTGCTGGCGGTGCTGATCGGCTTTGCCTCTTGCGTCGCCGGGCTGCTTTTGTCCTACCACGTGTCGCTGCCTTCCGGCCCGGCCATCATCCTGTCGGCCGGCGTTGTCTATTTTGCCTCGATCCTGTTCGGCACGCGCGGCATCCTGCACGCCCGCATTATCCATCACCGCCACAGAACCGCCTGATCCCAAAGGAGTGCTGTCCATGCTGAAATCGATCCGCGCCGCCCTGGCAGTGGGCGTTATGACATTGTCAGCCTTTGGCGCGTCGTCGGCCCTCGCGGAGCCGTTGAAAGTGGTCGCCAGCTTCACGATCATTGCCGATTTCGCCAAAAATGTCGGCGACGACCGGATCAATCTGACCACCATCGTCGGGCCGGATGGCGATGCCCATGTCTACGAGCCGAGCCCGGCTGACGCGGTGGCGATGGCGGGTGCGGATGTGGTGCTGGTCAACGGCCTGCATTTCGAAGGCTTTTTGCAGCGCCTGGTCGACGCCAGTGCCTCCAAGGCGACGATCGCCGTTTTGACCAGGGGCGTCACGCCGATCAACTTCAAACCCGAATTCGCCGATGCCGACGCCGCTGAAGGCGCCCATACTAATGGCGAGACCGATCCGCATGCCTTCCAGTCGATCGCTAACGCCAAGATCTATGTGAAGAACATCGCCGATGCCTTCTGCACCGCCGACGCTGGGGGTTGCGACAGCTACAAGGCCAATGCCGCCGCCTATACCGAGAAACTCGACGTGCTTGAGGGCGAAGTGCAGGCGGCGATCCAGTCGATCCCGGAAGAGAAGCGCGTCGTCATCACCTCGCATGACGCCTTCGGCTATTTCGAGAAGGCCTATGGCCTCACCTTCCTGGCGCCCGAAGGGGTGTCGACCGAGTCGGAGCCGTCCGCTGCCGACGTCGCCAAGCTGGTCAGCCAGGTGAAGCAGGACAAGGCGGCGGCGGTCTTCATCGAGAACATCACCAACGCGCGGCTGATCGAGCAGATCGCCAGCGAGACCGGCACCAAGGTTGGCGGCACGCTTTATTCGGATGCGCTGTCGCAACCCGACGGCCCGGCATCGACCTATATCGACCTGATGCACAACAACATCGCCCAGATCAAAGGCGCGATCCTCGGAAGCTGATGCCTTCCTGGCCAGCCGGGCCGCGCCGGCTCTGTTGGATTCTCCGTCGAAAATAACTATCTGCGCAGTGGGATTTCATTCTGCGCGGATTGCCGATCTCGTCGGGGAGTCTTAAAGACTGCGGCCAAACCAGTTTTGCGAGGAAATATGGAATATCGTCAGATCACCGAGGACTATTCGGTCTCCGGCCAGATCCAGCCCGAAGAAGTCGCCGCCATCAAGGCCGCCGGCTTCAAGAGCGTCATCTGCAACCGGCCTGATGACGAGCAGCCCGGCCAGCCTTCGGCGGACACCGTCAAAGCGGCAGTCGAAGCCGCCGGGCTTACCTTTCGCTACATCCCGGTCGTCAGCGGCCAGATCACCGCCCAAAATGTCGAGGACCAGGCTGAGGCGCTCGATGAGCTCGAAGGCCCGGTGTTCGCCTATTGCCGTTCCGGCGCACGCTGCACCAACCTTTTTGGGCTGATCCAGCAGTCGAAGGGCTAAATCGGCAGCGCGCCGGTTTCCTTCAGCGTTTCCAGCACGATCGCCGTCTTCACATGCTGCACGGATTCGTGCGGCAGGAGCACGCCGTTGACGAATTCCGACAGCGATTTCAGGTCGGGCGTCACCACTTTCAGGATGTAATCCATCTCGCCGGTCAGCGCGTGCGCCTCCTGCACCTGCGGCAACCGCGCCACCAACTCGCCGAAGCGCCGCGCATTGTCACGGTTGTGGGTGGCGAGCGTCACCGAGATGACGTTGACCAGTGAGAAGCCGAGCTTGTCGCGGTCGAGCACCGCGCGATAGCCCCTGATATAGCCGTCCTCCTCCAGCCTCTGGCGGCGGCGCGAACATTGCGACGCCGACAGGTTCACCCGTTCCGCCAAATCGTTGTTGGTCAGCCGTGCGTCGCCCTGCAAGAGAGCCATTATCTTGCGGTCAAACTGGTCTATGCGCGCCTCATCCATGATTTTTTCATCCACCATGCACAATTCCCGCATGATTTATTCGTTTAAAGCGTTTGAATGCAAGCACCATGCGCCTGCTCCGCGCTATAGTAGCGTCAAAATGGCCCTTTGCGGCCAAGCAGCTTAGGAGGACAACACCATGGGTCCCTTCCCGCACGATGCACCGCCCGCAACGATCAGCAAGGCCAATCCCGCCGGCACCGACGGCTTCGAATTCGTCGAGTTCGCGCATCCCGAACCGGAAAAGCTCGCCGAGCTTTTTACCCGCATGGGCTATGTACCGGTAGCCAAGCACCGCACCAAGAACATCACCGTCTGGCGGCAGGGCGACATCAACTATGTCGTCAATGCCGAACCCGGCTCGCATGCGATGAAATTCGTCGACAAGCACGGCCCCTGCGCTTCCTCGATGGCCTGGCGGGTGGTCGATGCCAAGCACGCGTTCGACCATGCTGTCGCCAAAGGCGCCACACCCTATGAAGGCGCCGACAAGGCGCTCGATGTGCCGGCGATATCAGGCATTGGCGGCTCGCTGCTTTATTTCATCGAGGTCTACGGCGACAAAGGCTCGGCCTACGAAGCCGAATTCGACTGGCTGGGCGAGCCCGACCCGAAGCCGGAAGGCGTCGGCTTCTATTATCTCGACCACCTCACCCACAATGTCTATCGCGGCAATATGGACAAATGGTGGGATTTCTATCGTGACCTGTTCGGCTTCAAGCAGATCCATTTCTTCGACATCGACGGCAAGATCACCGGCCTGGTCAGCCGCGCGATCACCTCGCCCTGCGGCAAGATCCGCATCCCGCTCAACGAGTCCAAGGACGACACCAGCCAGATAGCCGAATATCTGAAGAAGTATAATGGCGAAGGCATCCAGCACATCGCTGTCGGCACGGACGAGATCTACGGCGCCACCGACAGGCTGGCAGCCAACGGGCTGAAGTTCATGCCCGGTCCGCCGGAAACCTATTACGAGATGTCTCATGCCCGCGTGCACGGCCATGATGAGCCGATCGAGCGGATGAAAAAGCACGGCATCCTGATCGACGGCGAAGGCGTGGTTGACGGCGGCACGACCAAGATCCTGCTGCAGATCTTCTCGAAAACCGTAATCGGGCCGATCTTCTTCGAATTCATCCAGAGGAAGGGCGACGAGGGTTTTGGCGAGGGCAATTTCCGTGCGCTGTTCGAATCGATCGAGCAGGACCAGATCAAGCGCGGGGTGTTGAAGGTGCAGGCGGCGGAGTAGGCGACGCCTATTTGGCCAAGCCGGCGGCCTTGCGCAGAATGTCGTTGATGCGGCTCTGCCAGCCGGGACCGCCGGCGCGAAAGCGAGCGACCACATCGCTGTCGAGGCGCAGCGTCACCTGTTTCTTGGGATTGTCGAGCGCCGGCCGCCCGCGCGAACGGCGAATGCTTTCGGCGAGGTCCGGAAATACTTCAGCGAAGGGACGAGCGTTTCGAAAATCCTCCTCTGTCCATTCCGGATTGTCCGAAACGGCATCCCAATCTTCCTTGCTGTAGCCGCGCCCCGGTTCGAATTTTGTCTGCAGCTTAGGTTTTGTCATTGTACAACCTTCCTTCAGCCGGGTTGGCCGGGCGCATCGAAATGATTGAGATGCCCTCGGAGCCGAGCCGGACAAAGATCACGGCAACGACGCCGTCAATCATCCGACCAATTGCCATGAGACGACCAGCTTTGGCCGCCCAGATCGTTGACGTAAGGAAAATTCGTCATCCAGCGCGGCAAAATCCAACCCGTGTTTCTCGATGTTGGCCAACCGTTTCCAGACGATCTTCATCCGAAATTTATGTACCTACAATAATTAAGTCAAGAATTTTCGTAACTACAATTAATTGCCGCCATCAATCGCCAACCGCTCGAGCTCCGCTCTCCTCAGCTTCAGATCATAGTCGAGGAAGAATTCGTCGAGCTGCGGCGGCTTTACCGAGGTGCCGGACAGCATGGCGTGCACCTGGCCGCGATGATGGATGTCGTGGATGAAGAGGTGGGCGAGCAGATCGCTGATGCGCTCCGTTTTTCCGTCCTCGCGCCGGTCGGTGATGACACGGCGGTCGAGATCGGCCGCCGACAAATGATCGCAAAAGGCGATCAGTCGCCGGTCGGATGCGCCCTGGGCGTCAAACAGCGCTTGTGGTTCATCGAACGGCACGAAATCGTCATGGGCCGCGGCGCCAACGTCGCCCTCTTCGAGAAAATCGAGATAGAGATGATCGACCGCCAGGATGTGGTTGAGCGTTGCCATGATCGACGGAAAGAAGCTGGTTCGCTCGGCTTCGAATTCGCCGGGCTCAAGCTGCAGCACAGCGCTATACAGCCGGTCGTTCGACCAGAGATTGTTGCGCGCCATGCGGCTGAAATGGTCCAGCAGGTTCATCGTTTCAGACGTCCTCCCAGTGCAATCTTACCTGATGTATTTCTCGACCTTCTGCTCGATCGCACCAAAAATCGAATGTCCGATCCTGTCCTTCATCTCTATGCGTACCGTATCGCCAAGGCGCAGGAACGGGGTCGTTGGTTCCCCGGCCTCTATCGTCTCGATCATGCGCAACTCGGCAATGCAGGAATAGCCGGCGCCGCCCGCCGCGACAGGCTTGCCAGGGCCGCCGTCGAGCTTGTTGGAGACCGTGCCCGAACCGATGATGGTGCCGGCGGCCAGCGGCCGGGTTTTCGCGGCATGCACAATCAGCGCCGGAAAATCGAAGGTCATGTCCACGCCGGCGTTGGCGCGGCCGAACGGCTTGCCGTTGAGATCGACCAGCAGCGGCAGGTTGACCTTGCCGCCATCCCAGGCCTCGCCAAGTTCGTCCGGCGTCACCGCGACGGGCGAAAACGCCGAGGACGGCTTTGATTGGAAGAAGCCGAAGCCCTTGGCAAGCTCTGGCGCGGTGAGGGAGCGCAGCGTGACGTCATTGACCAGCATGACCAGCCGGATCGCGGCTCTTGCCGCATCGAGGCTTGCGCCTATCGGCACATCGTCGACGACGACAGCGACTTCCCCTTCCATGTCAACGCCAAGAGCCTCGTCGACCGTGCGGATCGGATCACGCGGCGCGATGAAACTGTCCGAACCACCCTGGTAGATCAGCGGATCGGTCCAGAAGCTTGCCGGCATCTCGGCGCCGCGCGCCTTCCGCACCAGTTCGACATGATTCACATAGGCAGAGCCATCGGCCCACTGGTAGGCGCGCGGCAACGGCGAATGGGCATCATGCTCGTGAAAGCGCGCTGACGGCACCGCATTGTTCTCCAGCGATTCCGCTATTGTCGCCAGATGCGGCGCGATCCGGTTCCAGTCGTCGAGCGCCGACTGCAACGTCGGCACCAGAAACGAGGCATCGGTGAACCGCGTCAGGTCGCGCGAGACGACGACCAGCTTTCCGTCGCGCGTCCCGTCCTTCAATGTGGCAAGCTTCATGCGGTTTCCTCTCCTGATGCGGCTTTGGTGCCGCTTTGAATTTTGTTCTTATGATCTCTTCCGAAAACCGGTTCTCACTTTTCGCTAACGCGGTCCTTCGGTTCGGGATCATGCTCCAGTCCCACAACAAGGCCGTCGTGGGCAATCGTCAAGTCTCCGGCCCATGTTTTCCTGACGGCGGCGATCCAGTCGGCCTCGCCGATCTCGGGATCATCGGCCGGGATGAGGTGGTTGAGCACCAGTCTTTTGGCTCCTGCGTCACTGGCGATGCGCCCCGCCTCCTCAGCAAAACTATGGCTGGCGAGCAGATGCTCCCTCAGCCGCGCGCCATTGCCGGTTTTCGCGACGAGCCGCTCGATGCCGTCTTCCAGCATGGCTTCATGGACGAGAATGTCGGCGCCTTTGGCGAAATCCGCCAATGGCGGAAAGAACGCCGTATCGGCGGAAAACACCACGCTCTGTCCGGCATGCTCGAAGCGCAGCGCAAAGCAGTCGTTCACCGGCGGATGGTCGACGCGCAGCGCCAAAACCTTCAGGCCGCGCTCCTCCATCACCCGGCCTTCGCCGAACTCGATGATCGAAACCAAATCTGCGATATCAAGCCGGCCTTCGTCGACTATGCGTATCTCGATGTCGAATTCCATCGCCTGGCAAAAGCGCTGCCAGTAATGGCCGGTGCCGGGCGGGCCGAACACGGTGACCGGTGTCGCCAGACCCGCCGTCCAGGCGGTGTGGATCAGCGGACCGAGTTCCAGCACATGGTCGGAATGCAGATGCGTGATGAAGACCAGGTCGAGCGACTTCAGGCTGATGCCGGTCTCGGCCAGCCCGTGCGTCACGCCAAGCCCGCAATCCACGACGATGGTACGTCCGCCGAATATCAGCAGCGACGAACTCGGCCACCGACCGCCCGGCCGGAGCGCCGGGCCGCCCTTCGAGCCCAGCAGCACCAGCCGATCCCGCATTGGATCAGCGCTCAAGACCAGTCGCCCTCGGGCGTGCCGTTGAAGCGCTTCTTCAGATCGGCCCAGCAGTCGATGTAATTGTCCTGCCGGGTTTCAACCTCGGCGGCGTAGCGGGTCAGCATCTGTGGGAATCGCGTCTCGAACATGAAGGCCATGGTGTTGTCGAGCTTGACCGGTTTCAGATCCGCGTGGAAGGCTTTTTCAAAACCTGTTGCGTCAGGCCCGTGGGCCAGCATCAGATTGTGCAGGCTGATGCCACCGGGAACGAAACCCTCTTCCTTGGCGTCGTACTGGCCGTGGATCAGGCCCATGAACTCGCTCATGATGTTGCGGTGATACCAGGGCGGGCGAAACGTGTTTTCGGCCACCAGCCAGCGCGGCGGGAAGATGACGAAGTCGATGTTGGCGGTGCCCTCTTCGCCGCTCGGCGCGGTCAGCACCGTGAAGATCGACGGATCGGGATGGTCGAACAGGATGGCGCCGACCGGCGAAAACGTTGCAAGATCATATTTGTAGGGCGAGTAGTTGCCGTGCCACGCCACCACATCCAGCGGCGAATGATCGAGTTCGGTGACATGAAACTGGCCGCACCATTTCACGATCAGCCGGCACGGCGTCTCCTTGTCCTCGAACCAGGCGCAAGGTGTCTTGAAATCGCGCGGATTGGCCAGGCAATTGGCGCCGATCGGGCCACGATCCGGCAGCGTCAGCTTGGCGCCGTAGTTCTCGCAGACATAGCCGCGCACTGTTTCATCGACCAGTTCGACCTTGAACACGAGGCCGCGCGGCAGCACGGCGATCTCGCCCGGTCGCAATTCGATGACGCCCATCTCGGTGACGAAGCGCAGCGCGCCCACTTGCGGCACGATAAGCAACTCGCCGTCGGCGTTGAAGAAATGGTCGTCGGCCATCGATCGGTTGGCGACATAGACATGGGCGGCCATGCCGGTCTGGCCGAGCACGTCGCCGGCGGTGGTGATCGAGCGCATGCCGGCAATGAAGTCGGTGGGTTCCTTCGGCATCGGCACCGGGTTCCAGCGGTACTGGCCAAGCGCCAGTTCGTGATCGCCGACATTCGGCGCGCTTTTCCACAGCGGATAATCCGCCACCTTGAAGCGGCCGGTGTGCCGGACGCTCGGCCTGATGCGATAAAGCCAGGAGCGCTCATTGGTGCCGCGTGGCGCGGTGAAGGGCGAGCCCGAAAGCTGCTCGGCATAAAGGCCGTAGGCCGGCCGCTGCGGCGAATTCCGCCCTTGCGGCAGCGAACCGGGCAAAGTCTCGGTTTCGAAGTCGTTGCCGAACCCCGGCATGTAGGAAAAGGCCATGGCATCCTCCCTGGATTGACCAAATTGGTTTCATTTGTAACCATCGAAAATGTAACTATCAATCGTGATGGAGCAGACCATGGAGGCTGACACCCTCGAACTTGAAAGCTTCCTGCCCTACCGGCTCTATCGCCTTGCCGATGCTGTCAGCCGCGAATTTTCCAGGGTTTACAAGGACCGCCACGGCCTGACGCGGCCCGAATGGCGCACGCTGGCCGGTCTCGGCCAGCACGGCACGATGACGGCAACAGCGCTCGGCGAACAGTCGGCCATGCACAAGACCAAGGTTTCGCGCGCCGTCGCCGAGCTCGAACGGCGCCGCTGGCTGACGCGAAAACCTGATGAAAAAGACCGCCGTGTCGAGCACCTGACGCTGACCAACGCGGGCCTTGCCGCCTATCGCGAGATGGTGCCGTTGGCAAAAGCGTTCGAGCGGGACTTGCTGGGAAGGCTGAACGCGAGCGAGCGAGCGGCGGTCACGGAAGGGATGGCGGCACTTAAGGGGGCATTGGATAGATCAACGACGCAGCTATGAAACTGCTACGCAGCGATCCTGCCCACCCCTCTAACGTTTCCGGAACGGCACCCGGCCAACACTCACCAGTCCATCACCACCTTGCCGGAATTGCCGCTCTTCATCGCATCGAACCCGGTCTGGAAGTCGTCCACTCCGATGCGGTGGGTGATCAGCCCACTGACATCGAGCGGACCCTGCACCAGCGCGATCATCTTGTACCAGGTCTCGAACATTTCGCGGCCATAGATGCCCTTGAGATGCAGCATCTTGAAGATGACCTTGTTCCAGTCGATCTCGAAGCCGGTCGGCGC
>NZ_JBVVQE010000044.1:0-57305 GCF_055811435.1 Mesorhizobium sp. WSM4837 | reverse complement strand
GCGCGACCCCCCCACTCGGGGGGGCCGAGCCCCGCCCGGGCTGTGGGGTCCGTCTCCCCTCCCCCCCCCCCCTACAACCCCCCCCCCAACCCCCCCCGCCCCCCCCCCCCCGCGACCCCCTCTGTCGCCTTCGGCGACATCTCCCCCTCAAGGGGGGAGATAGGCGCTTGCGCGATCTGGCCCTACACGCCGTGTCCGGAACCCGCTAATCTCGCCCCATGAATCAGCACGCCAAGCTCAGGATCGGCCATTCGGCCTGTCCGCATGATTGCCCGTCGACCTGCGCGCTCGAGGTCGAGCTGCTCGACAGCAAGCGCATCGGCCGCGTCCATGGCGCCAAGGCCAACAGCTACACGGCTGGCGTCATCTGCGCCAAGGTCGCCCGTTATGCCGACCGCGTCCATCATCCCGACCGCTTGCTGAAGCCGCTGATCCGGGCGGGCGCCAAGGGTGAGGGCCTTTGGAAGGACGCGACCTGGGAGGCCGCACTCGACCTGGTCGCCGAAAAATTCATCGCGGCCGAGGCAAGATATGGCTCGGAGACGGTCTGGCCCTATTACTATGCCGGCACGATGGGGCTGGTGCAGCGCGACGGCATCGAGCGGTTGCGCCATGCGAAAAAATACTCCGGCTTTTTCGGTTCGATCTGCACCAATCTGGCCTGGACCGGCTGGATGATGGGGGCCGGCGCGCTGCGCGGTCCCGACCCGCGCGAGATGGCCAAGTCCGACTGCGTGGTGGTCTGGGGCACCAATGCCGTGGTCACCCAGGTCAACGTCATGACCCACGCGATCAAGGCGCGCAAGGAGCGCGGCGCCAAGATCGTCGTCATCGACGTCTACGAGAACGCGACGATGAAGCAGGCCGATCTCGGCCTGGTGCTGAAGCCCGGCACCGACGGTGCGCTGGCCTGCGCGGTGATGCATGTGCTGTTCCGTGACGGCATGGCCGACCGTGCCTATTTGGCAAAATACACCGACGATCCGCACGGTCTGGAAGCGCATCTTCAGACGAGGACGCCGCAATGGGCGGCTGATATCACCGGGCTTTCCGTCGATGAGATCGAGGCCTTCGCCCGTCTCGTCGGCACGACCAAGAAAACCTATTTCCGCCTCGGCTACGGTTTTTCGCGGCAGCGCAACGGCTCGGTCAACATGCATGCCGCCGCCTCGATCGCCGCGGTCACCGGCTGCTGGCAATATGAGGGCGGCGGCGCCTTCCATTCCAATTCGGGCATCTTCAAGCTGAACCAGGAACTGCTGGAAGGCACGCGGATGCGCGACCCGGCGATCCGCCATCTCGACCATTCGCGCATCGGCCCGGTGCTGACCGGCGCTGAGGATGCGCTCTATGGCGGCCCGCCGGTGACGGCGCTGCTGATCCAAAACACCAATCCGGTTAATGTCGCGCCGGAGCAGCGGCTGGTGAAGCAGGGTTTTCTGCGCGACGACCTGTTTTCCTGCGTGCACGAGCAGTTCATGACCGACACCGCAAAACTCGGAGATGTCGTGCTGCCGGCGACGATGTTTCTAGAGCATGACGATGTCTACAAGGGCGGCGGCAATCAGCACATCACGCTCGGGCCGAAGCTGATCGACCCGCCGGAAGGGCCGCGCAGCAACCATTTCGTCATCGAGGAACTCGGCAAAAGGCTCGGTGTTGGCGACAGGCCTGGCTTCGGCATGACCGAGCAGCAGCATATCGACATCATTTTAGGCAAGCGCGGGCTGGGCAGTTTTTCGAGCCTCAAGGAACAAAAGTGGCTCGATTTGCAGCCGGCTTTCGAAGCGGCGCATTTTATCGACGGCTTCGGCCACGCGGACGGAAAATTCCGCTTTCGCGCCGACTGGACCGGGCAGGCGGCGCCCAACCGGCCGCCGAAAAGCATGGGCCTGTTCGGGCCGGTGGCAAGCCTGCCGGAATTTCCCGACCACGTCGATCTGATCGAGGCGGCGGATGCTGCGCATCCGTTCCGGCTGGCCACCTCGCCGGCGCGCAATTTCCTCAACTCGACTTTTTCCGAGACGCCGGTGTCGATGGCCAAGGAGGGCCGGCCGGAACTGCTTTTGCATCCGGACGATGCGGCAGCCTATGGGCTGGCCAATGGCGACCGCGTCGAGATCGGCAACGCGCGCGGCGAAGTTGTGCTGCACGCAAGATTGTTCGACGGCCTCAAGCGCGGTGTCGTGGTGGCCGAAGGCATCTGGCCCAACAGCGCCCACGAGCGCGGCGAGGGCATCAACGTCCTGACCGGCGCCGACGCGCCGGCGCCCTATGGCGGTGCGGCGTTCCACGACAACAAGGTGTGGCTGCGCCCGGCAAAGTGAAGCGTCGGAACGATATGCCCAACCAGCCGTTTTTGCGTGGCGGTGGAGACATGGTGATGGCAGAAGCGTTGGCAGCGCCGGCCCCCGTTGGAAGGACGCTTTCGCCCGGCGAACTCGTGACCACGATGGCGCATTTTCATCGCGCCGAGATTCTGCGCATGACGGGGTGGCGCGACCGCCTGGACCGGACGAGCAATTGGGCGATAACGGTCGTCGCGGCAATGTTGTCCATCTCGCTTTCGACGGCCAGCGCGCATCACGGCGTACTGCTTTTTGCCATGCTGCTTGTCCTGTTGCTGCTGTGGATAGAAGCGCGGCGATATCGCTTCTTCGACGTTTACCGGGCCCGAGTGCGCCAGTTCGAACGGCACTATTTCGCGCAGATATTCTCGCCGCAGCCGGACTTCGCGTCCGATTGGCTGTTGGTCGTCGGCGAAAGTCTGCGCACTCCAAAATTCCTCATTTCGCAACGAGCGGCGTTGGCGCGCCGTCTGCGTCGAAACTACATCCACATGCTGCTGATCCTGCTGTTGGCCTGGATCCTGAAACTGTCGACCCCCAGTCTTCTAACCGAAGGTGTCCGCATCGACTTCGTCAGTTCGGTGCGCGAGGCGGTTGCCGGCGCTGCTCTGGGGCCCATTCCCGGCCTGGTCATCGTCGTGCTGGTCGCCGCCTTCTATGCCGGCCTGCTGGTCACGGCGTTCCTGACCGCCAGCGACGACGGCGAGCTCTCCTTTGGCGACGTGCACGTCTAGGGCGGCAGCGCAAAACCGGTAGATCTGCGATTTCAGCTGTGCAGGGAATCGAACCGATCGGTTCGTTTTTGTTGACGCATTGTGCAAGAGCAAGTGAACGTCGGCTCAGCGAATGGCCGGGCCACGCGGCAGAAATATTCGCCTAACGCATTGAGAAGCAAGTCAAAGATTGTGGCGCAGGAAGCCTTTGGCGGATTTCAAGCACCCGGTTCAGGGCGTAGCCGGAACATCTTTGTGATTGGAAATTGCTGCAGGGCCAGCCCACCTCGGGGTGGTCCGAGCGACGCGAAATCCTCCCAAGGCACGCCACCAGACGGACAACAACACTGAAAGTATGAAAGTACTGGAGTACCTGAAATGACCAAGATTGCTCTCACCGCTGCCGCCATCCTCATTGCCGCAGGCAGCGCCTTTGCCGGCAGCGACCACTATGGTTCGGACGGCGCCAATCAGCCGGCCGCGCCTGTTGGCAATGCGGCTGTTGGAAATATCGACAACACGTTCACGGGCTCGATCCGCAAGCCGTTTACGCCGGAGCACAATACCGTCAATACCAACGCGACGACCCAGCCCGGCACGACTGAACCGGGCGTGCCTCAGTCCGGCCGGGGCAACTGGGGCCGCTAAATCCTCAAGCTGCGGAACGCAAAGAGCGGCGGGCTTGGCCCGCCGTTCTTGCTTATCAAGTCACAGCTCTCGTTTAGCGCAGATCCTTCGGCCAAACGCAGTGCGTCAGCCGCGCGTCACCGAGGGCCAGCCGTGCCCAGTCACCGTCGAAAACGAAGCGGGCAAGAGCCGCTGTCGGGAATTTTTCTTCAAGCTTTTTGAGTGCCGCGGCATCCGACCCGGCGCCGGCAAGTCGGCGCGCGAATTCCTCCAGGCCGGGATTATGGCCCAGCACCAAGAGGCTGATTGTTGCCGCATTTGCCTGCCGGACCTTGGCGAGAACGTCTGCCGCGCTGGCCTCGTAGAGCGCCTGGACGAATTTGGCCGGCGTTTTCGCGGGCAGTTCCGCCGAGACCAGCCGCCATGTGTCGCGGCTGCGCAGCGCCGGCGATACCAGCGCCAGATCGGGCAGCCAGCCCTGGCTGGCCAGTTCGCGACCGACCAGCGGGGCGGCCTTCAGCCCGCGCCCGGAAAGCGGCCGGTCGAAGTCGATGAGGTCAGGATCGTCCCAGCTCGACTTGGCGTGACGCAGAACAAGGAGTTGCTTCATGAGTTCAATTTAAGACCAAGGAATGTCGGGCTGAAAGTCTTTCCCATATCCGCCGCCATGTTTTGTGCCCATGGCGGTATCAAGGTCGCCCAAAGCGCACCAAACAAACCTACGCGCCGTTCATCCCTATCCCACCTGACCGAAATGTCTGCTTCAGCAATGGCCCAATCGCCCGATCGAATGTGAATTGCATCGATGACAGAACCTGTTCGCCCGTCCTCGATTCGATACAGATAGAAGTATGCCGTGGCATTGGTTGGATCGTCCGCCTCATCATACTCGAAGGCACCGGCCAGATCACCTTTTGCCCGCATAGCGCAGTGGAAGAGATCCATTTGCCTGTCTGCATCTGTCAAAATAACGTTGAGACTTCGCGTGCGCCATGCACCACGCGCACGATCTCGACGCGCTGTTCGGCCAGGCGATAAAGCACGAGATAATTGCCGATCGTCAATACTCGCACTTCGGCACCGATGGGTTTTTGGCGCCGGATTCCGGGCCGTGCTGCGGACAATGAGGACGTCAGCCATTCCGCTGTTTTTTGCTGGCGTCGCTGAACCGGCTGTGCGCCTTCAGTTTGATGTCCTCGATGTCGAAAGGCGCGAACGGGCCGCTCCCCAGCCCTTCCGTCCAGGCTTTCCGCAGCCGTTCCGCTTCCGCCTCGCGCAAGGGCTGGCGAAGACGCCATTCGCGGAGCGCCTCGCGGATCACTTCGCTTGCCGAACCGTATTGCCCGCTGGCCACCGCGCCCTTGACCATGTCCAGCAGTTCCGGCGAAAGCGCCACGCTGACCTTTTCGACTGTCGCCATCAACCTGTCTCCTTGCCAACATGGTAGCAACATTTGCTACCATGTTGGCAAGGATGGTTCTCAGGGAGTGATGCGCGCCAGATGCTCGAGGTCGGTCTCCTCGCGCAGCGGATCGGGCGCCATGATCACGGAGGTGCTGTTGTCGGCATCGTCGGCGAAGTGGGCAAGCACGGTGCGGCCGCCTTCCATCCGCGCCTTGCCTTCGGCGACCAGCCCGAGCGCCAGCGGATAAAGCCGGTGCTCTGCCTTCAGCACGCGCGCGGCGAGCATGTCCTCATTGTCGCCGACCATCACCGGCACGGCGGCCTGGGCGATGATCGGGCCGTCATCCATGTCGAGCGTGACGAAATGCACCGTGCAGCCATGGATGCGCATGCCCGCGCGCAACGCGCGCGCATGCGTATCCAGCCCCTTGAAGGCGGGCAGCAGGGCAGGGTGGATATTGATCATCCGGCCCAGCCATTTCTCGACGAAGCGCGCGCCGAGAATGCGCATAAAACCGGCCAGCGTCACGATCTCGGCGCCGAACGAGACAAGTGCGGCGTCAATCGCCCCGTCATGCGCTTCCTTGCTGCTATAGTCGGCCCGCGAAATCACCTTGGTGGCGATGCCGCGCGCCGCCGCGATGCCGAGACCGGCGGCATTGGCCCGGTCGGAAATGACGCCGACGATCTCAGCCGGATAACCCGGATAGGTGGCCGCGGCGATCAGCGCCGTCATGTTGGAGCCGCGTCCCGAAATCAGCACCACGGTGCGTTTGCGCATGCTCATAGGCCGATCGCGCCCCGATAGATCACCCCGGCGTCGCGACGCGGCACGATGCGGCCGATCGGCGTCACCGTCTCGCCGGCCTCCTGCAGCACGGCCGCAACCTGTGCCGCCTGGCCGGAGGCGACGGCGAGGATCATGCCGACGCCGCAGTTGAAGGTGCGCATCATCTCGTCGGGCGCCACGCCGCCGGTCTTGGCCAGCCATGAGAACACCGCCGGCACTTCGATGGCGTCGAGGTCGAGCTCGGCCGAAAAATCCTTCGGCAGGACGCGCGGGATGTTTTCCGGGAAACCGCCGCCGGTGATATGGGCCAGCGCCTTGATGCCATGCGTGTTACGGATCGCCTTGAGGATCGACTTGACGTAGATGCGGGTCGGCTCGAGCAGCGCCTCGGCCAGCGTGGCTTCATCGTTGAAGGGCGCTGGATCGGTCCACGCAAGGCCGCTGGTGGCGACGATGCGGCGGACCAGCGAAAAGCCATTTGAATGCACGCCCGACGAGGCCAGCCCCAACAGCACGTCGCCCTCGACGATATCGTCGGTCGGCAGCAACTGGCCGCGTTCGGCCGCGCCCACGGCAAAGCCGGCGAGGTCGTAGTCGTTGCCGTGATACATGCCGGGCATTTCCGCCGTCTCGCCGCCGATCAGCGCGCATCCGGCCTGCCGGCAGCCCTCGGCGATGCCGCCGACGATCGCCGCACCGTGGTCGGGGTCGAGCTTGCCGGTGGCGAAATAGTCGAGGAAGAACAATGGCTCGGCGCCCTGCACGACGATGTCGTTGACGCACATGGCGACGAGGTCGATGCCGATCGTGTCGTGCTTGCCCGCATCGATGGCGATCTTCAGCTTGGTGCCGACGCCGTCATTGGCGGCGACCAGCACCGGGTCGGTGAAGCCGGCCGCCTTGAGGTCGAACAGGCCGCCAAAGCCGCCGATCTCGCCGTCGGCGCCCGGCCGGCGCGTCGCGCGCACCAGCGGCTTGATCTTCTCGACCATGAGGTTGCCGGCATCGATGTCGACACCCGCTTCGGCATAGGTGAGCCCGTTCTTGCGCTTGCTCATCACTCTTTCCTGCTTTCCGGGGCTCTTCGCATGAACGGCTGCGCCTCGCAAGGATAACGGCTGGCTCAGGCATTTTCGGCATCACAAAATCGTGGACAGAGGCCCCGGGCAAATCTCCAACATTGGCGATGGCGAAGGCTTTGAAGACAGCCAATCTCTCCCCACGAGCGGAGATTGGCAGCATCTGCGTCGCTCTGACTTGCCGTAGCCTCTCATCTCTATCATGTATCATCAAAACAGAAGCGACGGGACATGCGTTTGACCATCCCCAACATGATCACGATCATGCGTTTCGTGCTGGTGCCGGGCGTGGTACTTGCCATGCTGCAGGGGCGCTGGGACTGGGCTTTCGCCGGCTTCCTGATCGCCGGCGTTTCCGACGGCGTCGACGGCTTCATCGCCCGCCATTTCAACCAGTTTTCGCAGCTTGGCGCCTATCTCGATCCGATGGCCGACAAATTGCTGCTGGTCTCGGTGTTCGTGGTGCTGGGCTTCATCGGTGAATTGCCGCTGTGGCTGGTCGTCACCATGGTGTCGCGCGATGCGCTGATCGTCTGTGCCGTCGTTTTGTCCACCGTCATGGCCCACCCGGTCGAGATGAAGCCGCTGTTCGTGTCGAAGGCCAACACCGCCGTCCAGATCGGGCTGGCGGCGGTGGTGCTGGGCGAACTGGCCCTCGCCATCGATCTCGATCCGCTCAGGCCGGTGCTCATATTGCTGTCCGGGGTCTTGACCGTGGCTTCGGCCGCGGCCTATCTCGTGGCTTGGCTGAGGCATATGAGCGGCTATGGCGAAGGCTCCAAACCGGATACCTGACCAGAACATCGACGCGGCAGCCGAAGCTGCCGCTGCCGATGCGGCCGCGTCTGGCGTGTTTCGGCGCCAAATCCGCTTCTGGCTGATCAGCGCCATCATCCTCGCGATCTTCCTCTATGTCTTCAGCGGCATCCTGCTGCCGTTCGTCGCCGGCATGGTGCTCGCCTACTTCCTCGACCCGGTCGCCGACCGGCTGCAGCGGCTCGGCCTGTCCAGGCTGATGGCGACGATTGTCATCCTGTTTGCCTTCATCGTCGTTCTGGTGCTGGCCTTCGTCATCCTCATTCCGGTGCTGGCTTCGCAGATGGCCGATTTTGCCAGCAAGCTGCCGGAATACCTGACCCGGCTGCAGAGCCTGATCACCAGCTTCGATCCGAGATGGCTGGAAGAGCAATTCGGCGTCGACGCCAATGGCCTGCGCGAAGGGTTGAACTCGCTGCTGACCTCCGGCTTCGGCCTGCTGACCACGGTGTTCACCTCGATCTGGAGTTCCGGCGTGGCGCTGGTCTCGGTGGTCAGCCTGTTCGTCGTCACGCCCGTCGTCGCCTTCTACATGCTGCTCGACTGGGATCGCATGGTGACGATTGTCGACAGCTGGGTGCCGCGCGATTATGTCCAGACCGTCAGGGCGATCGCCAACGACATCAACACCGCCACCGCCGGCTTTGTGCGCGGCCAGGGCACGCTGTGCCTGGTGCTGGGCGCCATGTACGCCACCGGGCTGACCTTGACCGGCCTGAATTTCGGCATCCTCATCGGGCTGTTCGCCGGGCTGATCTCCTTTATTCCCTATGTCGGCTCGCTGACCGGGCTGGTGCTGGCCGTCGGCGTCGCCTTCGTCCAGTTCTGGCCGGACTGGACCATGGTCGCGGCGGTGGCCGGCGTGTTCTTCGTCGGCCAGTTCATCGAGGGCAACATCCTGCAGCCGAGGCTGGTCGGAAAAAGCGTCGGCCTGCATCCGGTGTGGCTGATGTTTTCGCTGTTTGCCTTCGGCGCGCTGTTCGGCTTCGTCGGCCTGCTGATCGCCGTGCCGGCCTCGGCCGCCGTTGCCGTCCTGGTGCGCTTTGCCATCGCCCGCTATCTCGAGTCGCCGCTCTACAAGGGCCACAACACCGAACCTATGCCGCCGCTGCCGGCGCGTCGCCGCGGGAGCGGTGGGCCGCGCAGTTGAGCCAGATGCCGGACAACAAGATCGACCCGCCGCGCCAGTTGCCGCTCGATCTCGGCCACGGAACCGGCTATTCGCGCGACGAACTCGTCGTCTCAGGCACCAACAGCCAGGCGGTGGCGCTGGTCGATCGGTGGCCGGACTGGCCGTCGCCGGTGGTCGTGCTCGCCGGCCCCGCAGGCTGTGGAAAAACCCATCTGGCGTCGATCTGGCGCGCCCGCGCCGGCGCAGTGAAGGTCGACGCCGGGCGGATCGGCGACTGCATGGCGAGCCTCGGCGCGCGGCCGGCCCTGATCGACGATGTCGATGCCGGTCCGGTCGATGAAGAGGGGCTGTTCCATCTGATCAACGCGGTGCGCGCGGCCGGCTCGACCTTGCTCTTGACCGCGCGGCGCTTTCCGTCCGCCTGGGGTGTCAGGCTCCCCGACCTCGCATCGCGGCTGAAGGCGGCGGCGATGGTCGAGATCCACGAGCCCGACGATCTCTTGCTGGCCGGTGTCATCACCAAACTGTTCGCCGACCGCCAGGTAGAAGTCGAGCCGCACGTCGTGCAATATCTGGTGCGCCGCATCGAGCGCTCGCTGGCCACCGCGATGCGCGTGGTCGAGCGGCTCGACCGCACGGCACTGGAACGCAAGACGCCGATCACAAGGGCGCTCGCCGCCGAAACCGTCAGCGCCATGGATGAGGGGCAGGGCGAGTTCGAGATTTAGGCCGTGGGAGAACTTCCCTTCTCCTCTTATTGTGGGAGAAAGTGGCCGAGCGAAGCTCGGTCGGATGAGGGTGTTCCAGCTTGGCGAACACCCCCGTCCAAATCGGGCGCACTGCGACAGGATCGCCAGCGCCTCATTTCTTCCAGCACCCCTCATCCGGCTCGGCGCGGCGCGCCGATCCACCTTCTATTACAAGGAGAGAAGGAAAAAGCTCCGGTCGGTGTCCCATTTCGGGAAACATTGACTGGCATCTCTCTTGCACATGCAAGCTTGCCGGCTAACACCGGTCCTGATGCGTATCAAATCAGGTTGTAGGCTCGCCGGGAGATGAGGCGGTTGGGGTTCTCTTCCCGGCGAGCTTGCCTTCAACGAGATGATAACTCAACTCCCTACGCCCACCACCGCCGCTCGTTCCGCGCCGAAGCGCCTGCGGTAGTCGCCCGGCGCCAGGCCGGTTATCCTGGCGAACACTTTGCGGAAGGAGCCGGGATCGTCATAGCCGACATCCCAGGCGATCTGGTCGATGGATCGGGTCGTCGCTTGCAGCATCTCACGCGCCTTGCCGACGCGCAGGTGCTGGCAATACTCGGTCGGCTTGAGGCCGGTGGCGTTGCGAAAGCGGCGCAAAAAAGTCCGCTCCTCCAAGGCCGCATGCTCCGCCATGGTGGCAAGCGTCACGTCGCGCGCGCCTCTCGTCTGGAGCCAGTGCTGCACCTTGAGGATGGCCTCGTCGCCATGGTTCAGCCTGGGAGCAAAGGGGCTGTAGAAGCGTTGCTCGCGTCCCGGCGGGTCGACCAGCATGAAACGGGCGGTGTCCATCATGACGGTCGGCCCAAGCACCCTGTCGACGAGTTTCAGGCCAAGGTCGGTCCAGGCCATATAGCCGCCGGCGGTGATGATGTCGCCGTCGTCGATGACCAGCTTGTCGGCATCCAGTGCGATGTCGGGAAAGCGTATCGCCAGCGCGTCGCGATAGGCCCAGTGCGTGGTCGCCGCACGACCCGATAGCAGACCGGCCTCGGCAAGCACGAAGGCGCCGGCGCAGACCGAGCCGAGCGTCGCGCCGGCAGCGTGGCGGGCCCTGAGCCAGTCGGCATAGGGCGCGGCCGCCTCGCGAGCGATCGGATCGCCCAGGGTCGGAGGCAAGATGACCATGGCAGGTCCATTGTCGGGGCCGGGCTCGCTGTCGAAGCTGCGGATGACGGTTTGGCTCGCTTCCTGCCACTGCCAATGGCTGACGCGAAGCCTCAGCGCGTCCGGCGACCGGTCGGCAGCCAGCCGGTTGGCCAACTGGAACAGGTCGGTCAGACCGAGAACTGCCGCCTGCTGAACGCCGGGATACACAACAAGCCCGATTTCGACCCGATCACGCCCCGCACGCATCTGTCAGTTTTGCCACGTTCAATGTCTGTTTTGCCAATACTCACCATGACTCCGTTGCAATAGCTTGTCCACAGAAGGAACGAACCTTCCCCCCACCAATCCAGCCAACTGCAGCAAGGAGCACGACGATGAGCACATTCACCACCCAGGACGGCACCGAGATTTTCTACAAGGATTGGGGCACAGGCCAGCCAATCGTGTTCCATCACGGCTGGCCTCTGAGCGCCGACGACTGGGACAACCAGATGCTGTTCTTCCTCGACAAGGGCTATCGCGTCATCGCGCATGACCGGCGCGGGCACGGCCGCTCGACACAGACCGCGACCGGCAACGAGATGGACACCTATGCCGCCGACGTCGCGGCTCTGGTCGCGCATCTTGATCTCAAGAACGCCGTCCATATCGGCCATTCGACCGGCGGTGGCGAGGTGGCGCGTTACGTGGCCCGCTACGGTGGCGAAGGACGCGTCGCCAAGGCGGTGCTGATCGGCGCGGTGCCGCCGATCATGCTCAAGACCGACAGCAACCCCGGCGGCCTGCCGATCGAGGTCTTCGACGGCTTCCGTGCCGCTTTGGTCGCCAACCGCGCCCAGTTCTACAGGGATGTGCCGGCCGGCCCGTTCTATGGCTTCAATCGCGAGGGCGCCAAGGTTTCGCAAGGGGCCGTCGACAATTGGTGGCGCCAGGGCATGATGGGCGGAGCCAAGGCCCACTACGACTGCATCGAGGTTTTTTCCGAGACCGACTTCACGGAAGACCTGACGAAGATCGACGTGCCCGTCCTGATCATGCACGGCGATGATGACCAGATCGTGCCGATTGCCGACTCAGCCCTGCTTGCCGCCGAGTTGGTGAGGCACGGCACGCTCAAGGTCTACAAGGGCCTGCCGCACGGCATGTGCACCACCCACCCGGAGATCATCAATCCGGATCTCCTGGCGTTCATCCAGGGCTGACGCTTCGCAAGCTTCAGGCGGGCACCCCGGGAAGTCCGGGCTGCCCGTTGGTCGCTTGGGTGCTTCGTCAGTCGCAGATGCTGTCCGGCGCAGGTGCGCCGGCAGCACGGCCGGTGATTTCCGGTGAATGGATGGTCGGAGTGGAGAGATTCGAACTCCCGACCCTCTGGTCCCAAACCAGATGCGCTACCAGGCTGCGCTACACTCCGAGTCCTTGGCGGCGTATAGGGTTACGGGCTTGGCTGCGCAACCCCTAAAAGACGAAAACGCAACAAACGGCAGGCCCGGGTCGAGAGCGGAGTCGGAAATGCCGGCCGGCGCAACGGTTTCGCGGCAGCGCCACCTCAGGCACCCAGGTTGCTGTCCAGCGGCACGCTGCCGTTAACCCGGATAAAACGTCCCCGCCGGGAAGAAAACGCCCGGCGCGATCTCGGTCGTCCTGTCCACGGCCGTCACCTCGCGCGATCATCGTCGGTGGCCCGCCGTGAAGGGGTACGGCAGGCTCGGCCTTGCCGCCGGCAGCATTGCGCAGTAATGACGGGAATACAGCGGCGGTGCCGCTTGCACGTAGCAACGAGGTGTTCATGTCCGCGCGCATTTTCAGCCCAGCCAAAACCGCGATGCAGTCCGGCAAGGCCAAGACCGGCCACTGGGTGCTGGAATTCGATCCCGAGATGCGCAAGAAAATCGATCCGCTGATGGGCTACACCACGTCCGGTGACATGCGGAGCCAGATCAGGCTCACCTTCGACACAAGGGAAGAGGCGGTGGCCTATGCGGAGAAAGAGGGGCTGGCCTATCGCGTCGAGGAGCCGAAGGAATCCAAGCGCCGCCAGATTTCCTATGCGGAGAATTTCCGCTATGACCGCAGGACGCCCTGGACGCATTGACCGGCAAATGCCGGGCAGCCGTCCCAGCGCATAAATTAGCCGGCCCTTGGCGTCGGCCAGCGGTCCCGTAGCTCAGCTGGATAGAGCACCGGCCTTCTAAGCCGATGGTCACAGGTTCGAATCCTGTCGGGATCGCCAATAAATTCAAGTGGTTAGCCTAACATAAGGGCGAGCCGGTTTACAGCAAAAATCGTGCGGTTTACACATCTGTTCGCTTTTTGCCCCGCTCCATCTTCAGGATAACGGCGTCATTCGTCTCCTGATCGTGTGCAAGATAATGCGCATCGAGGACGCGGGTTATTTCCTTCATGCTGTGGCCGGAAGCGGCCGATATCTGTTCCAGGGTTGCCCCATGCCGTCGCGCAACCGTGATGAACGTGCCGCGCAAGTCGTGGAATGTGACGCCGGCAATCCCCAGCTTTGCCTTGCGCATCTCCTTGCCCCAGCTCGTCTTAAAACCATCGCTCGTCCACGGCTCTCCTGACAGATTGGTGAGGATCGTACCCTCGGTGCGCTTCATGCCGTCGAGCATCGTCTTCAGATCCGAATAGACGAGAATCGCCACGCGCTTCCCAGTCTTCGATTGCTTCAGGCGGATATGCGTACCGTCATAGGCCATCCATGTGAGGCGCAGGAGGTCGCCCTGTCTCTGCCCAGTCCACAGCGCCAGCATCATGGCCTGCATGACCCGCTCTGAGGCCAGCCCCTTCACCTTGGCGATTTGCTCGGGCGTCCAGATGATGTCGGCCCGTTCCCCGCCACTGTAGAGGCGGCCGCCCTTGTCGCAGGGGTTTCGGGTAATCTTCTCGCCGTCAACGGCCCAAGAGAAGACGCGGCGCAGCACGGCCCATGCCCTATCCGCCTTGCGTGGGTTTGCGGCCATCGTGTCGCGCCAGTCCTTGAACAGTCCGCGCGGACCCTTCTCGTTCAACGCTGCAACCGGCATCGTGCCGAATTCCTCGCGGATCATGTCAAAGAACGGCGCATAGTCGCGCTTCGAGGCGTTGGACAGCTTTGCGAATTCGGGTGAGGACTTGTAGCCGACGACAAGGCCCGCGAGCGTGTCGTCCTCCGGAAGTTTCTTGGTAAGCCGGCCGAATTCTGCTACAAATTCAGGGGTGCCATGCTTCGATTTGAGGCGCGGGCCGCCGCGCCAAGCATAGTAGTAGGTGCGAATAGAACCGTCCGCCAAGGGCTTCTTGACGGTGTGAAGTCCGCTAAGCACGACGCGCATCCTTGGAACCCTTCCAGCGCTCGAAAGCCGAAAGGTTAGAATAGTCCTCGTTTTTATCCAAGGATGACAACCACTCATCGAGGCGCTGTCGAAGGTATCTGTGGCCTCGTGTGGATTGCGTGAAGGGAATCGGCTTGACCGGACAAACCTCTTTGAAAACTTCCGGCGATAGGCCACAATATGCGGCCGCCGAATGCAGCGGAAGCGCAGCCGGCCAAAATGGCACGGTTTCTCGCGTCACTCTGCCCTCCTAGATGCAAGGGAACGGGCGGCGCGGCGAAAATCGCTTGCGTCAACTAAAGGTGCGTCGAAACTGTTGGTCTTCGCCCTAACGATGTATTCCACAGAGTTGCCGGTGATCGCGCTCCCGACCTTCGCAAACGGCTCCAACGCCGCTTCGAGTTCCGTGCAGCGCGCTCCGAGCGTTGCATTGGCGATCGCAAACTTGATCGACCCATCCCGCAGTTGAGCTATTTCAGCTTCAAGGGCGGCCATATCCGGCCATGCCTGGGTGGCAGGGACTTCTGCCCAAATATGATTGTCAAAAACAGGAGCGTTATCAGCCCATCCCGTCATTGCTTCATCAAGCTGTTTTGGGTGGTATTCGCACACCCATGCAAGAGCGGCCCCTTTGTCGGGGAAATGCAGTTGTTTCACGACGTACTGCAGTCCGTGCTTACGTGCGCGTTTCCAGTACTGTGGACGCGAAGCCACCGCCACAGCAGGAACAGGCTGTGATGCGAGAGCGCGGCGGTTCCACGCTGCAATGGAGCGTTCCCTGCTGCGGTCATCCGACGTAGCCGAACAGCCTTCGCAGCGGACGTAGTGACAACCGGGCGCACCACTCATGATTTGCGCTGGCCCATAGCAAAACGGGCATGGCTTCAGATCCTCAGTCGGGTCGGTCATGGCGCTGCCTCCCACGTTTCAGGATGATCGATCGTCATGGTATGCGAGCAGCACTTTGGCCAGCCGGAGCGCAGGCATTCAGCGCTGTCGACTTTCTCCTCTCGGCGACATGTGCGGCACCAGACCTTCCCGCGCTGCAATGACGGGTGGCTCTGGGAGAGTTCTTGGTAGTCGAGCGGCTTCATGCGCTGGTCCTCGCGGTGTAAAGCGACCTACGGGCCGGCATAGCCTTCGGTGCTGGCTTCTCGGGTTTGGGTGGGCTGGGTATCTTGACTTTGATCTTGGTCTTCATGCCCATGAGCGACTGCGCGACCGTCTTCGCCGCGGTCGGCGTGTCATGCTTGGCCGTCTTGTAACGATGGCACTTGATGCAAACGGCAGCGCAGTTTTCGAGGCTGTTATCCTTGGAATTGGCGTCGAGAATGATATGGTCGTATTCAACGCCATAGGCGAGATCAGCGGCGCAGCGCCGGCCAGCATCTAGGCCATACCAGGCACCAACAGCCTCGCAGCGCATGTCGGAGCGCTTCAGGGCAGCCTTGCGCACCTTGCCGGTGAACTCGCGGCGAGCCATCAGTTCGCATCCTCGGCCAACTCGCGAGCAAGCTCCTCGGCCAGCTCATGTTCTTCGCTGGCTCTCCTCTCCATTTCTAGTAGATATGCGCGGCCGAGTTCGAGATGAACGCGGGCGAATGCATCGGGACGCTCTGGGATCTTGCGCCAGTAAGCGCTGACAGGGCGAAGTCGGGTCATTGACGCCACTCCCATCCGTCACATCCACCGCCGACACGCCAATTGGCATAGATCGGGCGATAATATTGCGGACACCCAAGAGTGCGGAGAAGCCAAGGCGTCTGCTTCCAGTCTTGTGAACCGCGAAGTTTTTCAACGTGCGCTTTGGCTTCATCAACGGTGTCATGGCCCACGTATTCAGCCACGGCTCTTTGCTCATCGCACATACATGAGTAGTCAACGATGGTCCGGCAGATCGGGCATGTGAAAATTAAGGCACCGGTCATGCTGCTTCTCCAAGGTCCATCTCTGCGATGTGGCAGAGGAAATCGCAGGACGGCTGGATTGGGCTCGTTGTCGGCTGGTTCGCCGGGATCTCATCAATGAAAATCCGCTCATCGTTGATGCGGCTAAGGCGCACGTCCAGTTCCCGCGACAGCTTCGCCATGCGCTCGAAATCGGCTGGATAGGACTTCCTGACGAGCGCCCAATAGTCGGGGCTGGTGGCCTTCACACACGTCTTGCAGTTATTGTTTTGAAAGCCCAGTAAGTAGGGGGCGGGGAGTTCGATTCCTGCGCTTTGCACCATCGCCAGCACCGCGCTCTTGGTCAGCCCCGCGTCGATCAGCGGCGTTAGGATGGTTAGTTCAGGGTAGTTCTCCCGAAGCTGCTTTGCGCGCTTCATATCTGGACCATCCGCCGTATAACCGAACACATGGATATCGGTCGGGCGCTGGAAGGCGAGGCGCGGTTTGACCTTCAATTCGATCGTGCAGCGAGCGCCGTTGATCCCGGCAAGCCATCTGGTCTTTTCCCAAACGTCCCAGGTGTCGGCGTATTCGTCGGATTTAAGGCGAATGACCGACTGGCCAAACCAGTCTTCGCAATTCTCCATGAACCGCCTGCTGTCTTCGTGCTCTTGACCTGTCTCGCAATAGGCGATCCAGACATTCCCCGACAGATTACCGGGTCGTGGACCGTGCTCTTTGAGCGTGAGTTTTGTCGCAACCGCGCTGGCGGCACCGCAGGAGAACCAACAAACGATCCGGCTCATGCTGCTTCTCCATAAGCCGGGTCAGTCCAACGAACGCCGTGGCGCGTGCCGTACTCGGTCACGAATTCCATCAGATCCGACATTTCCGCCTTGGTCAGGCGCGATGAGCGGAAACCGACCGGGAACGGCTTTCCGTCAAGCCCATGCTCGAACTGCACCGCATGGCCGCAGGCGTGCATGAAGAGGTTCTTCCAAACCTCCGGCGTGTGCATCCGGCCATCAGGCTTGGCGCGGCTGACGTCCGACAGCATGGCCCAGAGACGGGCGTTCTGGTCCAGCGAACGCGATGCTTCCTTGATGGTGACAACTGCATCGGCCGGCGCGCGATCGAGGAGGGCCTTGGCGAAATCGCGCTGGGACTGTCCTCGAAGGATTACGGTCTGGGCCATCGCTATTCTCCTGCCTGCAGCGTTTCAGCCTTCATCAAGGCGTCTTCCTGAAGATCAAATTCGTTCTTGAGAGCGCCAAGCCACGCCGCCGGCCAGCCGTTATCCTTGGCCTTCACGCGGTAGTCGGCACGGAGTTTCGCCAGCGCAACCGTTGAATGACAGTCTGCGAAGTCATTGCGCAGTTCGCTCTCCAGCCGCTCCCATGCGCCATCGCGCTTTAGGGAGGCGCTGGACGCAGGCTTGATGGGCGGGCCGGTGACGGTGTTCGGCGTGCCTGCCTGGCGCTCCATTGCCGCTTCACCGTCATCATCGGTCGGTGGCAGCCCAAGCATGGCCATGAGGGAGTAGCGGCAGCCGTAGGTAATGGCAGAGCCGACGCCTTGCGGATCGCGCTTGCCGAGCGGCACATGCAGCGTGGCCTTCATCCACTCGCCAGACGAATGGACCAGCATCGTGGTCACTTCCACAGATCCATCGACCACCAGGCCGGGAGCCTGGACGAAGGCGATTCCAGCCTCTTGCAGAGCCGGCCGCGCGGTGTCGATGACGTTTTCCAGCGTCGCGTAGCTGCTACGGAAATGCGGGTTCTTGGCGTTCTTGTGGACGCCGCTGATAGCGCCCTGGACCTTGATAATGCCGGCGGTCAAGGCTACGATTTGTTCGCTTGTTTCGATCACTGCTGTAACTCCCAAATGTACCGGCGCCAGTAGAACCGGGCGTTGTTGACGAGGCGGGCGACTTCGTTGGTGTTGCCGTATTCCTTGGCGTCACGCGCGGCGCCGGCAAACTTGGCGGCCAAACCGCCAAGGGCCGCGCCTATTCCAACCTGGCGCAAGAGCTTCGCGGCCATCTCAAGGATTTGGTTCCAGAATATGGGCAGGCACTCGAAACCGCCGCCGATCCAATTCGCCGATCCAAGGCCGTTGAGCTAGGTTCAAAGCTGTTTTCGCCGGCCACGACGCGCGACCAGGTTGACGAAGCCGTTCGAGGCATGACGCAGGCCGAAAAGGACGCGGTAGCGCAGGGCGTTCGCTCGCGCCTCGATGACGCCATGGCGAACGTTACGCGCACTGTTCAGGACGGCGATACGCCGGCCCGGGAAGCGATAAAGGCGATAAAAGACCTGTCCAGCCGCGCCAACCGCGAAAAGCTGGAAGCCGTGATTGGCAAGCAAAAGGCCGATGCTCTGTTCTCCGAGGTAGACAGGGCCGCGACCTCTTTCGATCTCAGGGCATCCGTAGCCGAAAACAGCAAGACGTATGCTCGGGATGCGACTGACAAGCGCATTTCGCAGATGACGCAGCCGGGTCCAGTTGGAACACTGGCGCAGGGAAAGCCGCTCAATGCTCTGCAGCGCATTGCACAGACTTTGACGGGGCAAACCCCGGAGAAGATCACGGCGAAACAGGATGCTGTCTATTCGCAGCTAGCGGAGATTCTGACCCGCGGCGGTGCGCAGGCGCAGCCCGTTTTCGATGCGATCCAAGGACTTGGGAAAACTGATGCGGCAACAAAGCTCATGAGCGATCGGATTGTTCGCGCGCTTTCCGGGCCGCGTCTCGCTTATCCGACCACCATCCAAATGCAAGACAGGCTGCGCAGCCGGTAGTGCATATTGCCAGAAACGGCAAAAGCGGCATGTTCTCTGAGAGTGTCCAGAGATAGCGCGCCAGAAACGAACAAAAGATGGTCGCGACGACCGTTCCAAAGATGCCGGCGGCGAGAGGGCTGTTCATCCCATGCAGCCATAGTTGTGCATTTGATCGTAGATGACCGCCTTCTGCCAGTCAGACAAATAACGATTGCCTAGCGCTTGGCCGGCATATAGGCAATATTCTCGTCTAGTGTATTTCTCGCCTCGCCAGCATTGAGCCATCTCTTGAGTCGATGCTCCCCAGTCATGGGTGCAAGCTTTTAGGCGCTCTGCACTGTTTATTTTCGACGTGAGCTTGATCTCGGCCGATGGTGCATCGGTTTCGCCGGGGTTCGATTGGCATCCGACAAGCAGAAGAACGACGAGGATATGGCGCATCGGCGGAATATGCCTATTCGCTCTCGGTTCCGCAAGGTAGCCAAATCACTATAGTTTTCGTGTTTAGCCCCTCCACAGTGCTCCTCACGATCAACGTGAGGCAACGCTGTGCTGCTTCCTGTAGCTCTCATTCCGAAGACGGCTGCAAGCTTTGCACCTGCGGCCGGCGCCTCCGCGCGTGATTTCGGTGTTTTCTGCCGTAAATTCATGGCCGCGTTGACAATGCGTGGCTGCCTTCCTCTTCCCAGAGGAGGCGAGGATCGCGCGCCTCATGCTTTCTCGGTGCTCTTCTGGGTCTCGGGTGGGTTCTTTCCCGAGCGCCTTCTCAAGGCTCAATCCTTTAGCCGCCCGAGCGACGATGGTGTCAGTCTTCAGGCCAGTTATGGCGGACAGAACAGACGCTTTGTATTCGACATCCTCGATGGTCACGAACCGCGTCCGACGCTGGTTGCGGTTCTGGACGATCTTCACGGCCCACTGGCAGTTGTCTGGCTCGTAGTTGCCGAATGTGTCGATGCGATCAATCGAGTGCTTGGCAGTCGGCTTCGGCCCCATATCGGCGACGAATGCAGCGAAGCTGTCCCATCGCGCGCATACGGTCACGCCTTTAGCGCCATAGAACTGAAAGAGCGGGTTGCGTGGATTGCGGCATCTCTGCCGCATGTTCACCCAAGTTTTGTAGAGCGGATGGGGGTTTTTGAAGGGCATTCCTTCACCTATCACGCCGTCGCCTCAAAAGCAATCGGAGATTAGGTAGATGCCAAGAAACGGCGCAGGTACATACGTTTTGCCGGGGACCTACGAAGCCATCTCGGGCGAAACCATTCTTGCCACGCAGCACAACGACCCGCTTGAGGATCTGGAGCAGGACGCCAATACTGTCAGGCCTATCGTTGCCGGCGGCACCGCCTCAGCAACGGCAATCGCTGCCAATGATGCGCTCAATACGACTTCCGTTAATCTCGCGTCATCCGCAACCGTTGATCTGTCCACCGCAACCGGAACCGTCGTCAACATCACCGGCACAACCACAATCACCGCACTTGGCACGGTGGCCTCCGGTGCAGAGCGTGTTCTGGTCTTCGCCGGCATCCTGACACTCACCCACAATGCCACCAGCCTGATCCTGCCTGGCGCCGCCAACATCACCACCGCGGCCGGCGACATTGCCACGATGCGCTCTAAGGGGTCCGGAAACTGGGTCTGCGTCAGCTACCAGCTGGCCAGCGGTATAGGAGGCTGGGCTCTGGCGACCAATCTGGAAACTCAGACCGGCACCGATGCAGATAGCGCCGTCACGCCGGCTGGGCTAACCTCTAAGGAAGCCACCGCGGCAAACTACCGGGCGAACCTCGCCGACCGCATCCTGACCACGGATATTGTTTGGTCGTCGGCGCTCGAAGTCACTTTGACCGATGCCGCGACAATCGCCCTTGACATGTCCACCTTCATCAATGCCGTGGTCAACCCAATCGGTGGCAATAGAACTCTTGGGAACCCGACCAACGAAAAGCCGGGGCAGACCGGGCGTATCCGAATCGTGCAGGACGGCACTGGATCGCGAACGCTTGCCTACGGCACGGATTGGGAATTTGAGGGAGGGGTCGCGCCAGTTCTGAGCACGGCGGCCGGAGCGGTGGACATTCTGTATTATGATGTCCTCGCCAGCAACAGCATCTTCGGCAGACTCGTCAAGGCGGTTGGCTAATGCTCCCGGGGATCGCAGGGATCATGGCGGGGCTTGGCGAAGGTTTTTCAGTCGAATTCCTCGGGTATTCAGAAAACGAGACAAATCAGACAACATACACCTTTCTAGCCGAAGATTTCGGTTCTCCTTCACTAACGAGAGAGATTTTTGTTGGAGTAAGCTTTGCTGGGGGTGTCACCGCTTCAGGAGCCCCTTCGGGAACAATTGGAGGTGTTGCAGCTACAATTCAACCAGGAGCATTTGGTTTTTCAGATGGAGTGGACCAGAGTATCGGAACACTTATAATGTCGGCAGCAATACCCTCAGGGACTTCCGGTACTATTGCTATAACCTTTACTAACGGGCAGCGTTTGTGTGCCATAGGTGTGTATAGAGTAGTACATCGAACCAGTATCGTTGATACAGCTTTCGATTCATACTCTGGAGTAAACCCAATTGCTTTGTCAGAGACAATTGACGTTGGAAACAATGGTGCAATTATTGCTGCTGCGACGTTCAGCAACAGCGAAGGGAGTGTTACTTGGGTTGGTGCAACAGAAACTTATGATGACACAGAAGCTGGCGGGAGTGCTCCAGAGCAAACTAGATACTCTGGTGCTTTGATCACAGGATTGCCAACTGAAGTTGGCCGAACTATTTCGGCAACACAGACTTCAACGACTCCTCCATCTGGCGCAACAATGTCTTTTATCTCGATCAATTAGGATGGTCTGCCGGCCAGCCGTTGCAATGGCCGGTTTCGTGGCGAAGGACAGCCTCCGGCGTGGCAAGCGCATAGATTTTCTCGATCACAATCACGATGCAGGATGTTTTGCCAGTGATCGCGGCGCACCCGCGCTGGGTAAAGGTAGATTTCGCAGCGACCTTGTATTTGGCAAAAAGATTAGCGCAGGCCATGACGACCTGCTTCTGAGGCAGGTAGCGCACCGTCAGTTTGCCGGTGTAAGCATAATCGAACCTGGCCGGCGGATTCCACTCGGCATCGTTCTTCCCGGCAGTGGCTGTATTAGCCATCGCTAAATTAGTTAACAATACCATAAGAAGAAATGTCGAGCGCATAACTCTCAATATGAGAGATGCACTGACTCTGCGCAATATATCGCCGCGCTTTTATTTAAGGTTAACAATGTGTGGGGCTGGCGCTTTCCGGCTCCGGCGCAAATCACTACGGGTTTCGCAGTTGCCGGAAATACTCTGTTGCCGAAAAGCAACGGAGCTTGGCATGAACCGTAATTTTGATCGGGCGCTTTCTCTGGTCCTGAAGCATGAGGGCGGTTACGTCAATCACCCGAAAGACCCTGGCGGCGCGACCAACAAGGGCATCACGATCGCCACCTTCCGCAGGTACGTGAACGCCAAGGGAACGCCCGATGATCTCAAGAGGATCACGACGGCACAGGCCGGAATCGTTTATCGCAAGCAGTATTGGGATGCCATCCGGGGCGACGATCTCCCGGACGGTGTTGATTATGCCGTGTTCGATTTCGCGGTCAACAGTGGGCCGGGAAGAGCGGCGAAGTATCTTCAGGCAGTTGTCGGCGTTGCGCAGGACGGGCGCATAGGTCCAGCGACGATTGCGGCATCCAAGGCTAAGCCATCCGGCGCGGTCATCGACGCGCTGTGTGATGCCCGCCTGTCGTTCCTGAAGAGGCTTAAGACGTGGGGGACATTCGGCAAGGGCTGGAGCTCGCGCGTGTCATCGGTACGCTTCGAGGCTCTCGTGATGATCAAGGCAGCCCCGCCAGCGCCTTCGAAGCCTATCCCGGCTCCAAAGCCCGTCACGCCTCCAGACGCTTCCCAGCGCCTGCCTACGCCTGCAGAAAAGCAAGGCTTTTGGGCTGCGCTGATTGCAATCCTCAAAGCAATCTTCGGAAGGAAACCGAAATGACCGCCGTCATCGTTCGCATCGCGCTTCGTTATTTCGCCGGCATCCTTGTCGCCCGCGGGCTGCTATCAGCCGACGACGGCGCAGGGTTCTCGACCGATCCGGATCTTCAAATGCTGATTGAGACCGGGGCAGGGATGGTCATCGGCGCCGTCACGGAAGGCTGGTACTGGATGGCTCGGAAGATGGGCTGGGCAAAATGAGCGCTCTCCTCGCATGGGTTCTCAGCAACCCGACTATTCTGGCGATCGGCGCCGGCATCATCGCCGTAGCTGGCGCATGGTTCAAAGGCAGGCTCTCAGGCGCAAAGGCTGAGCGCCACAAGCAGCAAGTCGAACAGTTGGCCGCTCGCGACATCAGCGACCAGGTGGATTCGGACATTGGCGCACTGCCGGCCGCCAAAGCTCGTGAAGAGCTCGGCAAGTGGGGCAAGTCATGAGGCGGCGGATCACGGACATGCTCGTGCGCGTCCTGATCCTCCTTGCCGTTCTCAACGGGGTTGTGGCCTGCCAGACGGCCAAGGGGTCATTCTGCCAGATCAGCGAGCCGATCCGCCTATCCTCGCAAGCTGTCGATGCCATGTCGGATGCCGAGGTGAAGACGGTGCTATCTCACAATCGCAAGATGACGGCCCTTTGCGGCGTTAAGCCTTAGCATGCACAGAACGGCGGAACAAAGAATGGCGGATGAACTTATGGACACAGGCGATTTGCGCTCTCGAATGGTCAATGTGGAGCACCGAGGCGCCGAACACGCTCAACGGCTCACAGCTCTTGAAACGTGGAAGCAGCAGAGCGACATCGCGGACGCTAGGAAAGACGAGCAGTGGACGACGCTCAAGCGCGATCTGGGCTCACTGACGACCAGCATAGGCGAGGTGCAAGGCACGCTGAAATGGATCGGTCGAACGATTATCGGCGCCATCATCGTGGCCGTCGTCGCTTTTCTGGTGAAGGGCGGCTTTGCGCCTTAACGTCGCGCTTCTCGGGGCTGGCGTTCCAAGGCCGTTCAGCTTCTGCCCTTGCGCTCTTTGGAAACCTCGCCAACGAGGTCGATGACGGCGCGGCGCTGCTCACGAGACTTCCCGGACCACATGCCTTCGACATTGCCGGTCAGGCTTCGCTCGGAAGCTCCGTTGGCCGCCATGCAGAGGCGGGCACCGTCACAGCCGCAATCCGGGAAACTGCAATAGTCGAACTGGTCTTCGGTGTTCCCATAGGCATCAACTTGCAGACCACAGTCGGGACAATGAGCATCGGTGGAATTGAGGTGGTCTGTGCAGTTCGTGGTCATCTGTCGTCTCCAGTTCTTTTTCGTCGTGAAAGAAGGGTTCCCAGGGACAGATTCCATCGCCGCCTTCCTGCTCAATCTCGAGATCGCACTGATCTTGCAAACCAGCCCCGCAGTAGCGGCAAATCTTACCGGCGTTCATCTGTCGTCTCCAGTGCTTGTCTAGTTGCCGTCGCGTTTCGGACGCAGCGCCTGCTCAAGTTCTCCCGCTTCCGGCCAGATGACGGCGTAGGCACGTCCCGTGAGTACCCACCAAGCCGCGCGAAGGCGGTTGCCGTCGTAAGGCATGGCGACCGCGCGGGCGTAGGTGCCATCTGGCCGGCCAGCCGAGCAGTTGGCGGGGTACATGCTCGCGATGGTGTGGACGCCCCAAGGTCTGTGGGTCATGACGGCACCTGTGATGTCTTGGCGAAGGAAATTGCCCGGTTCAGTTTGTCGAGGTAGGGGCCGGCGGTGTTGCCGCGCGTGTGCACTTCTCGCCTGATCTGAGCCAGCAGAGCGCGCTTGTCGCTCTCCAGACAGGTAAGCCACTGCTCGACTGTCAGAGCGTCGGGCTTCGTAAAATCTGACTTGCGCGGCTTGGTTGTCATCGGGGCGTTCCTCTGCCGTCTTGCGTATCATCAGCTAACGTGTATATTACAGACTATGGCATTTAGCGCAAGAGGTTGATATGGCGATCCAGACGAAAATCAGAGAATCAAACGTGCCGCCAAAATTGGAAGAAGGATCGGAAACCGAGCGCATCCAAATCGTCGCGCCCGCCAGTTGGGTCCAGCGCGTGGAGGAATGGCGGCGCAGGCAACCGCGCATTCCCAGTAAGTCCGAGGCCATTCGAATTCTGGTTGACAAAGCGCTGGCGGCAGAGCGCTAATCCACCTCATCCACAAGCCGCTTCTTCCGCTTCGGCGGCTTATATCTCTCCACCAGCTTGACCGCTTCAATGCCGACCGTGACGCCTAGATGCTCGCCGACCACCGTTACCTTCTCATCGTCTACCCTGATGACTTCGCCCGTGAGCTCGATCTTCTGGCCTCGCTTGACCTTGGATGTGGAATCTCGGATCGAATGCGGGAATTTGTAGCTTGGGAGCGAGACGCTTACGCGGTCCTCTAAAACCCGCCGCCGCACGGTGGCGGTGATCGAAACGGTGTCGCCGATGCTTATGCCCTTGCCCATCCTGTGATGGTGGGGCGTGGAAGGCGCGCGTCAAGGGGCCCAGCCAAGCCACTGAAGCCAGCGATAGATCAGCCCGCCAACGATCACGAACGGCGCGACAATCAGGGCAGCGGTGACGATGAGGCGGGCGCGGCGCTGGATTCTCATTCTTTGATGATCCGAAAATTGGTGAAGCCTTCGCCGCCGTTGGCTCTGTCGTTCATCCTCTCAAGCATATCCTCAAGCCACCGGTCGCTGTAGGGCGCGCTGCCCCTAGGCTGCAGTCTCTCGCTCAGATCCCAGTACAGCGCGTCAGCTTCCTTGCGGGTCAGTTCGCGTGTCGATTTAACGCCCATCTACCGTTCCTTTCACCTTCCGAATTGCGTTGCCACTGGTGATCATCACATATCCGTCTTCAAATTCCACGCGAATGCTGTTGAACTTGCCTCGCGCCGTGACCTTGCATGTCTGGCCTTTGCGGCCCTGCCGATCCCAGCGGTAGGTGTAGAGTTGAGTGGTCGTTTTCGGTTTACAATTTCGTTCTAACCCATTGATTTCCATCTGGGCAAATCGGCCTTTTTCTACAGCCACACCATTGAAATCATTGGAAAGGAACCGGCCTTCTAAGCCGATGGTCACAGGTTCGAATCCTGTCGGGATCGCCAGCATTTTCTGTGTCCAGCCCGGAGACATAGTATCGGCGATACGCTGATCGGCCCGCGTCCTCGCCCGGAGGCGCGGGCTTTGATTTTTCAGCTTGGTGCTAAGTGCGACTAGCTCCAGGTGCCTCGTCGAGGAGATTTGGACCTTTACTCACAGGCATCTGGCCGTCGGGAGTAAGCTTGTCCACTGCGTCGGGCAGTTCACTTGTGAGCCGGTCGAGAAGTTCCTCGCGGGACAATCCGGTTTGCTCGGCGAGATCGCTCAATGTTTGCGGGTCGATCGCTTTCTCGACTTGGTCGCGCTGAACGGGGCGATTCGATCCTGTACCAACCCAAGAATCGACTTGATCGCCCGCACCCGCATTCTTGAGACGCTCCAGGATGTCGCCGAGCCCGCCGGTGGAGCCAGCGTTTTTGGCATCTGTCGAGTTCCTACCGGCGATTAACTCGCCGATCTTGTCCCTATTCTTGTAGGCAAGCAGGCCAAGCAAGGCTATGGCGACTTTTCCTATGTCAAGGCTCATTTCGCACCTCCTTTCATGAAGAACGGACAAGGCATGCGGCTTTGAAAGGTTCCACGGTATTTGCTGCTGGGCTGGTTTTCAGTTCGGTTAAGGACGATGGGGCTTCCCGGTCGAATCCAGGCAGGACTTCAGCGCGGGCGCCGCCGAAACGATCAAGGCTATCGGACGTGCGTGTTCAGCCTCGATCGTTTCGGACAGCGGCGCTCTGAATTCACAACCATGCAACCACTGCCTTGTCTTTGCGTTTAGCCGCTTTCAATCCCGGCGAGCTTTAAAAATGACGGCGTTCACCCCGATTTCAATCACCTTGAATGGCAAAGCGAAGGCGATCGCGTCGATAGCCGACGCTGCGAAAGCGCTGCAACAACCATGGCCATCCATGGACAAGCCGTCCCGACTTGAAGCAATCCGAATGATCGAGGAATGCCTGGCCGGACATTGCAGTCACCAGGCTGCGTTCGCCGCTTTCGAGGCGGCCGCATCTGAACAATGCCTTCTTGAGCAAAAGCCTCCAAGCGCGGGCCTCAGGAAATTCGACGGGGTTGCCGAAGACCTGATGTGAAGTGATGCTGCCGCGCGACCTTCGAACCGCTGACAGGCCTCGCCCGGGCGGAGTTGGCCAGTCGTGATTGTGGACCACCCGCCAACAAAATTGAGGAATGGCGGGTAGTCCGTATCAGCGCAGGAAGGGACGTAGCTGCGCAGATCGCAATTCATTCTTGGTCCAATCGTCAAAGTCCGGCTTCCCTGGCCACCGACCGTTCGCCAAGGAACGAGATGGAGACGGCGAAGACCGCAGCGAGTAACCAGCGGGCTTGGTGGACGCCATTTTCCATCGGCTCCTTGCGTGAGCTCACAGCAAGCGACTGCTACGAGC
The DNA here is from genome assembly GCF_055811435.1 of Mesorhizobium sp. WSM4837. Classification (NCBI taxonomy): domain Bacteria; kingdom Pseudomonadati; phylum Pseudomonadota; class Alphaproteobacteria; order Hyphomicrobiales; family Phyllobacteriaceae; genus Mesorhizobium; species Mesorhizobium sp. WSM4837. The sequence continues at coordinate 29,988 of NZ_JBVVQE010000044.1, read as the reverse complement.
AGCCGCAGTGCCGGGTGGCGCGGTGTCCGGGCTATTACGCGAAAACAGGTGAGACTTAGGTCCCGTCTCGAATCAGACCGAAGCCCAACCAAGGAACGTTTGCGGCTGCCTGAGGTTTGGTGAGCCTGGCGCGAAGACGATGCCGTTCAGCGCAATAGAGCTCACATCAAGGAGGCACTTATGAGTATGCGTCTTTCCACTGCAGCCGCTGGGTTTCTGTTGCTGGCCGGTATCGCCGCCGCTGCCGCTCAGGACGTAGTCATCGAGCCTGAACAGGAGACCGTCATCAGGGAGTATGTCAAAAAGCAGCCGCTGGCATCGGTGGAAATCCCTGGAGTGGAGCTCAATATCGGCTCAACCTTGCCCGAAACCGTCGAACTTCATGAAGTCCCCGACACAAAATACCGTTACGTGGTGGTCGACAACCGGACCGTTGTGGTTGACCCGGGCACGCGCAAGATCATCAAAGTCATCGAATGAGCTAAGCGACTGGACCCGCCGTGCCGAAAGGTGCGGCGGGAGTCGAGCGACGAGGAATGTGATCACCATGTCGAACCGTGAGATTGGAGCGTCGCAGGCGCTGCGAATACGCGTGGCTGACCTCGCTGAGAGGATGCGCGGCGCCCGGATTACCGAAAACGAACTGAAGACCTTTCGAAAGGTCGCAGCAGTCCTGGAGGACGGCAAGGGCAGAATCGATGCCGACGATTTGATTGCCGCATCCTTCGTCGTCGATCCGCCAGACTGACAAGAAGTGCTGCAATGTCCCTGTCTCCCAGCCTATTCTCTGTTGGCCTGACTTTCCAATGCCCGCAGTGCAACTTCACCGTCATCAAGAACGGCCGCTGGTTTCAGGTCGTTTCCCATTACAAGTGCGAGGGATGCGGACGCGAGATCCGGATTACCTATCCCGACAAGATTGCGATCTTCCAGAAGCACGCGCACTTGGCCATGCCGCCGGGAGCGCGGTAGCTGCGGCAGATGTGCAGACCAACTCCTTCATTGCCAACTCCTTCATTGAAAGTGAGCTCGAATTGCCGGACTCGAGCGCGAGCGTCATGGTGACCTAGATAAACCAGGTCGCCACCAGCCCCAAAGAGGCGGAAAAGATTGCGATCGTAGTAGCCCATCCCAAGGCGTTGGTTGTCCGGCTGTTGACCTTGTCTCCCATGATCCGCGGGTTGTTCGTCATCAGCATGATAAGAAGAAGCAGTGGCGGCGTGGAAAAGCCCTGCACGATACCGGACCAGACGAGCGCCTTCATTGGGTTGAAACCCAGGAAATTCAGGCCAACAGCAATCAGCGTGAAGGCGCCGATCGCGGTATAGAACTTTGGCGCCTCACGCGGCTTGGCATGAAGGCTGTGCTCCCATCCAACCGCCTGCGCCAGATCGTATGCGGCACCTGTCGTCATGACCGGAACGGCAAGGAACCCGACCCCGATCACGCCGGCCGCGAACAGTACGCCAGCGGCTGCACCAGCGAGCGGCTTGAGAGCTTCGGCTGCTTGAGCGGCGGTCTCGACGTCGTGCTCGCCGGCTTCATAGAGCGTAGACCCTGTCGACAGGATGATAAAGTACATGATGAGGTTGGAAAAAATCATGCCGATCAGGATATCGCGGCGGGAGCGGCGCAGTTCACCGTCGGTGGCACCCTTGCGCTTCCTCAACGTCGTTCTCCCCTCGGCAATCTCTTCCTCCACCTCCTCATTCGACTGCCAGGTGTAGAGATAGGCTGAAAGGGTGGTGCCGATGATGGCCACCAGAATGGACAGGAACTCGCGGCTGAACTGGATTTTTGGAACAAGGGTTCCCCACAGCACGGCTGCCGCATCCGGCTTCGCCAGGATGGCCGAGCCGACATAGGCAAGCAGGGCCAGCGCGAGCCAGCGGAAGATGTTGCGTATGAGCGTGTAAGAGCCCCAAAGCTGGAGAGCAAAGATAGCGGCCGCGACTACAACCACAATGAGGGGAATCGGAACAGGAAGGAAGATGTTGATGGATGCAGCCATGCCGCCGAGATCGGCGGCTGCTTCGATCGTGTTGCCGATCAGCACGCCCACCAGGACAGCCCAGAGCAGCCATCGGGGATAGAAGTCCTTGATCGCATGAAAGAGGCCGCGGCCCGAAACCTGTCCAAGCTTCGACGAGAGATACACGACCGTGTACATCATCGGCAGCGTTACAGGAGCGGTCCAAAGCAGGTCCGGGCCAAAGCGCGCGCCGGCACTTGCATAGGTGCCGATCGCCGAGCAATCGTCGTCGGCGGCGCCGGTGATAAGGCCGAGTCCAAGTGCTCGCCCTATGCCGTCCTTCTTGTCTTCCCGTGGTGAAGTGGCGTTACGATCGCGCTGCGTCATTGCGGCCACGCCGCGCAAAGAGGGTCACGCGCAAGCACGAGAAAAACGTCGCGAGCAATTATCCTATAAATGTACTGCAGCACGGGAGTGGGTCTCATACCGGCAAACCTCTACCGCCGTTCCAACTCCGCAATCGGCTGCTTGTTCCCCGCGTCAGCCGAGTGTTCAGGGCATGATAGAGCCCACAATTTCAATGAGCTTGGGCATCTTCCAAGCCTTTCATCTTTTGACGGAACCCTACCCGACGTTTTACGAGATATTCTGCCGGTGTGATTGTCTGTTGGCCGATGGTGCGCCAGTCCAATGGTTCGACGGCGTGCGCGTCACATAAATGTTTGATGTTGCCAAAAGGCTTGCTCGATCGGATTGAGCTAGGGTGAGTATGGCGGCAGGAATCACAGCTTGCGCCGGCTGCCCTTAGGGCCTGGGGCAGGGCGGATCTGAACGGGGCTTTTCCACGAATGACTTTGATGGGCGCGGCGGCACTGCTGATCCTGATCCTGACCTATGCCGGCGTCGCCGTCGGCAGGTTCCCCGGCCTGCGCCTCGACCGGGCAGGCATCGCGCTGCTCGGCGGTGCGGCGATGATCGCCATCGGCGCACTCAGCCTGGAGGACGCATACCGCGCCATCAGTTTCGACACCATCACGCTGTTGCTCGGCATGATGATCGTCGTGGCGCATCTGAAGGTCTCGGGCGCCTTCCGTGCGCTCGGCGCCATTGCCATCGAGCATGCGCATGCGCCGTTCATGCTGCTGGCGATGGTGACGCTGCTGACCGGGGTGCTGTCGGCGTTTCTGGTCAACGACGCGATCTGCCTGGTCATGGCGCCGATCGTCGTCCACGTCACCCGCGTCATCAACCGAAACCCTGTCCCCTATCTGATCGCCACCGCTACGGCGTCGAATTGCGGCAGTGTCGCCACCATCACCGGCAACCCGCAGAATATTGGTCATCGGCGCGCTGTCGAGGATTTCCTATCCGGCCTTTTCGGCGGCCCTGGCGCCGGTCGCGCTGTTCGGCCTCGTCGCCGTCGTCGTCATCGTGCGCATCGTCTATCGCGCCGAGTTCGCGCGCAAGGCCGAACTCAGCCCCGAAGTCTATCGCGGCCGCATGTTGCCGGGCCAGGTACTCAAGGCGGTGGTCGTCTGCATCGGACTGGCGATCGCCTTCTTTGCCGGCGTTCCGGTCGCCAAGGCGGCGCTCATCGGCGGCGCCATTCTTCTCGTGACCCGTGCCATAAAGCCGGCGCGCATCTACCGCGAGATCGACGGGCCGTTGCTGTTCATGTTCGCCGGCCTGTTCATCGTCGTCGCCGGCGCCGAGAAGACGCTGCTCACGCCCGACATCATAGCCTCGGCAAAAAGCCTCGGGCTGGACGACGTCTGGCGGCTGTCAGGCTTCACCGCGGTGCTGTCCAACATCATGAGCAATGTCCCGGCCGTGCTGGCGCTGCGGCCGTTCATACCCGGCCTGGACGACCCTGAGCGCGCCTGGCTGGTCGTCGCGATGAGCTCGACGCTGGCCGGCAATTTCACGCTGCTCGGTTCAGTCGCCAATCTGATCGTCGCCGAGTACGCACGGGTCTCCGGCACACCTCTGTCGTTCGCCGACTTCTTCAAGGTCGGGCTGCCGCTGACGCTGGTTACGCTGCTTGCCGGGACGGCGTGGCTGGCGCTAGGGTTTTAGCAGCAGGCAAGGCTGCTTCAGGTGCAGGCCTGGTCGGACTATTTGGCGTGCGTGGGCCAGAACGCCCAGATCAGCAAAGCTGCCAAAGCCAGCCAGAGCGCCACGACAATGAACATCCCCATCCTGCTTTGCGGCTGTTTTTCGAGCGCGGCAGCCCGCGCCCTAAATTCGGCCATCAGCGACGGCGCAACAAGCCTGATGGCCAGGACTACGCCGAGCGGAACGATGATCAGATCGTCGATATAGCCGAGCACCGGAATGAAGTCGGGGATGAGGTCGATGGGGGAAAGCGCATAGGCGGCCACGATCCCGGCAACGAACTTCGCAAACCAGGGCACCCGAGGGTCGCGCGCGGCGAGCCACAGGGCGACGACATCAAGCTTGATGTCGCGCGCCCAGCGCTTTGCGGCTTCCAGCCAGGCTTTCATAGCGCTATTTTAGCACAGATTGTCCGCCGACACCCGAGCGACGGTTGCTGACTGGCAGGGTTCGATCACGGTAAAGCCGTCAGCAACTTTTTCGAATCAGCTTGGCAAGCCTTAAGCGGCCGCCGCGGCGAGGCCGCGCGCCAGATCGGCTGTGAGGTCCTCGACATCCTCGAGCCCGATCTGCAGGCGGATGAGCGGGCCGTCATAAGACCCCTTGGCGACGACGCGGTCGCCGAGGAAGACCGGCACCGCAAGGCTCTCATAGCCGCCCCAGGAATAGCCGAGGCCGAATATCCTGAGCGCGTCGAGGAAGGCATGCTGCTGTTTCTGGCCGCCGCCCTTGAGCACGATCGAAAAAATGCCGCTCGAGCCGCAGAAGTCGCGCTTCCAGAGATCGTGGTCGGGATGGCTGGCAAGCGCTGGATGCAGCACCCGCGCCACGCCCGGCTGGCCCTCCAGCCAGCCGGCGATCGCCAGAGCGCTGCGCTGATGGTGGTCGAGGCGCACACCCATGGTGCGCAGGCCGCGCAGCACCTGATAGACGTCGTCCGGCCCGGCGCAGCAGCCCATCGTGTAAAATGTCTCGCAAAGCTGTTTCCAGCAGGCCTTGTTGGCCGACGCCGTGCCGAGCAGCACGTCGGAATGGCCGGCCGGATATTTCGTCGCCGCATGGATCGAGATGTCGACGCCGTGGTCGAGCGGGCGGAAGTAGAGCGGCGTCGCCCAGGTGTTGTCCATCATCACGATCGCACCTGCGGCGTGTGCCGCGCTGGAAATGGCCGGTATGTCCTGCACCTCGAAAGTGTTGGAGGCCGGCGATTCGGTGAACACGACCTTGGTGTTGGATTTGATCAACGCCGCTATACCGGCGCCGACATGCGGATCGTAATATTCGACCTCGACGCCTAGCCGTTTCAGCATCGTGTCGGCGAAATTGCGGGTTGGGTGATAGACGGAATCGACAATCAGGACATGGTCGCCCGCCGACAGGAAGGCGAGCAGCGGCACTGTCACCGCCACCAGGCCGGAGGGCACCACAATCGTGCCGGCCGAGCCTTCCAGTCCGTCGATGGCGCTGGCAAGCGCGTCGGTGGTCGGCGTGCCGCGCGTGCCGTAGGTGTATTTCTGGCCGCGTGCCGCCATCGTCGCCGCGTTGGGAAAGAGCACGGTCGAGGCATGCACGACCGGCGGGTTGATGAAGCCGAAATAGTCATGCGGATTGTTGCCCGAGTGGGCAAGCCGCGTGTTGATGCCCATTTCATTGCCGTCTTTTGCCATTGCGCTTCGCCTCTGATGAAGCGCTAGCCATAGTGCGGCGGCATTGGCCGCGCAACCGTTCGCCAACCGCCAGCCGGCGGACTGGTTGTGCCAATCGCTCCGATGGCTTTCCGGCGCGGCGCTGCCTCCCCGAAGACGGATTTTAGAAGCCAGCTCCGATTCGCGTTGGCCGGACCTCGCAGTTGCTGGCTAATTTTCGGGCGCGTTTGTCTGCAATTCAGGCATTTGCGGCAAATGGTTTGAAACTCTTTGGGTTTCGGTCATTTTCCTTGACCTCACTGTGATAATCGCCTTCGATGCAGTTCGTGAATGGGAGGCAGCGCGTCGGTTGCGATGCGGGTTCCGGTAATGGGCCGGAACGGGAAGCTGCGTTCACACGGAAAAAAAAGTCAGGTTCGCCTGAAAAAAACAGAAAAGGGTCTGTGGGTTATGAAACACATTGCAATCGGCATTCTGGGCGCCGCCGCGCTTGGATTGGTGGCTTCGGCCGCGTCGGCGGCCACGCTCGACGACGTCAAGGCCAAGGGCTTCATCCAATGCGGCGTGTCGACCGGTCTGGCCGGCTTCTCGGCGCCGGACGACAAGGGCGACTGGCAAGGCATCGATGCGGACTTCTGCCGCGCTGTCGCGGCCGCCGTGTTCGGCGATGGCACCAAGGTCAAGTTCACGCCGCTCAGTGCCAAGGAACGCTTCACCGCACTGCAGTCAGGCGAGATCGACGTTCTGTCGCGCAACACCACCTGGACCATCAACCGCGATACGGCGCTTGGTCTGAACTTCGTCGGTGTCACCTATTATGACGGACAGGGCTTCATGATCAACGCCAAGAAGCTGCCGGGGGTGAATTCCGCGCTGCAGCTTTCGGGCGCGGCGGTCTGCGTGCAGAGCGGCACCACGACCGAACTCAACCTCGCCGACTACTTCAAGACGAACAAGATGGAGTACAGCCCGGTCGTATTCGAACAGCTGTCAGAGGTCGACGCGGCCTATGACGCCGGCCGTTGCGATGTCTACACCACCGACCAATCAGGTCTCTACGGCATCCGGCTGACGCTGGGCGCGCCCGCCGACCACGTCGTGCTGCCTGAGATCATCTCCAAGGAGCCGCTCGGACCGGCCGTGCGCCAGGGCGACGACCAGTGGTACCACATCGTCAAGTGGACCTATTTTGCGCTGCTGCAGGCAGAGGAACTCGGCATCACCAAGGCCAATGTCGAGGAAATGAAGGCCTCGGACAATCCCGAGATCAAGCGCGTGCTCGGCCAGGAGGCCGATACCAAGATCGGCACCGATCTCGGTGTCTCCAACGACTGGGTCGTCAACATCGTCAAGACCGTCGGCAATTACGGCGAAATGTTCGAACGCAATGTCGGGTCGGGCAGCCCGCTGAAGATCGCGCGCGGCATCAACGCGCTGTGGACCAAGGGCGGTCTGCAATACTCTCCGCCGATCCGCTGATCGAAATGTGATCCGGGAGGCAGATCGTCTGCCTCCCGGTTTCTCTTTCCAGGGGATGGTCGAATGGCATCGCAGGAAATTCTTCGCGAGGAGCCAAGCCGCGGCTCCTTCATCAATGATCCAAAGGTCCGCGGCATAGTCTTCCAGGCGGTGGTCGTCATCGTGCTGGTTGCGTTGGTCTGGTGGATCGTCCAAAACACCATCGACAATCTGACGCGCCTGCGCATTGCGTCAGGCTTCGGCTTCCTCAGGGGTCGCGCCGGCTTCGACATCAGTGACAGCGCCATCGCCTATTCGTCGGATTCGACCTATGGCCGCGCCATCGTGGTCGGCTTTATCAACACCCTCATCGTTGCCGCCGCCGGCATCGTCACCGCCACCATCATCGGCTTTATCCTCGGCGTCGGCCGGCTTTCGCACAACTGGCTGATCCGCAAGATCTGTATGGTCTATGTCGAGGTCTTTCGCAACATCCCGCCGCTGCTGGTCATCTTCTTCTGGTATTCCGGCGTGCTTTCGGTGCTGCCGCCGCCGCGTGAAAGCATCAATTTGCCGTTCAGCTCCTTTCTCAACCAACGCGGCTTTTATTTTCCACGCGCCGTGTGGGGCGAAGGCTCCTGGCTGATCCTGGTTGCTTTGCTTCTCGGCATCGCCATGGCGTGGTTCGTCGCCCGCAAGGCGCGTCAGCGGCAGATGGCGACCGGCCAGCAATTCCCTGTGTTCTGGACATCGGCGGCTTTGATCATCGGCTTGCCGTTGCTGGCCTACGCGCTCAGCGGCTTCCCGCTGAGCTTCGATTATCCAAAGCAATCGACCTTCAACCTGACTGGTGGCTTTCAGGTCAAGCCGGAGTTCCTGTCGCTCTACCTGGCGCTGTCCTTCTATACGGCGGCCTTCATCGCCGAAATCGTGCGGGCCGGCATCATGGGCGTCAATAAGGGTCAGACCGAGGCAGCCGGTGCGCTCGGGCTGCGGCCGGGATCGATCCTGCGGCTTGTCGTCATTCCGCAAGCCATGCGGATCGTCATTCCGCCGCTGACCAGCCAATATCTGAACCTGACCAAGAACTCGTCCCTGGCCATCGCCATCGGCTACCCGGATCTGACGGCGACGACCGGCACGGTGCTGAACCAGACCGGTCAGGCTATCGAGTGCGTGCTGATCATGATGGTGGTCTATCTCGCACTCAGCCTGTTGACGTCGGCGGTCATGAACGTGGTCAACGCCAGAATGGCGCTGGTGGAGAGGTAGCGACATGCAGGAGCACGATCTTTCCTTCGTCCGCGTCGAAATGGCGCTGGCACAGTCGGCGCCTGCAAGCGAGCGCGGCCTGGGCGCCTGGATACGCAAGAACCTGATTGCGTCGACCGGTGACACGATCCTGACCATCATCGGCATCGTGCTGGTCGCGATGATCCTGCCGCAACTGATCAGCTGGGCCTTCATCAACGCCCAATGGACCGGCGCGGACCGTACCTTTTGCGCCACGGCGGCACAGGGCGGCGTCCAGCCGGACGGCTGGTCCGGCGCCTGTTGGGCCTTCGTCAACGCCAAGTTCGGCCAGTTCATGTTCGGCCGCTATCCGATCGATGAGCGCTGGCGGCCGATCCTGGTCGCCATCCTGTTCGTGGCGCTTCTGGTGCCGCTGCTCATCCCGAAGGTGCCGCGCAAGGGGCTGAACGCCATCTTGTTCTTCGGGGCGCTGCCGATCTTTGCCTTCATCCTGCTGGTTGGTGGCGTGTTCGGCCTGCCGCATGTCGAAACCCCGCTATGGGGAGGGCTGCTGGTGACGCTCACCTTGTCCTTCGTCGGTATTGCCGTGTCGCTGCCGCTCGGCATCGTGCTGGCGCTCGGCCGGCGCTCGAAGATGCCGATCGTCAAGATGCTGTGCGTCATCTTCATCGAGACGGTGCGCGGCATCCCGCTGATCACCGTGCTGTTCATGGCCAGCGTCATGCTGCCGCTGTTCCTGCCGGCCGGCGTCAGCTTCGACAAGTTCCTGCGCGCGCTGATCGGTGTTTCGCTGTTTGCCGCTGCCTATATGGCCGAAGTGGTGCGGGGCGGCCTGCAGGCGATCCCCAAGGGCCAGTATGAGGGTGCGGATTCGCTCGGCCTCGGTTACTGGCAGAAAATGGGCCTGATCGTGCTGCCGCAGGCGCTGAAGCTGGTCATTCCCGGCATCGTCAATACCTTCATTGGCATGTTCAAGGACACCAGCCTGGTTTCGATCATCTCGATGTTCGACCTGCTTGGCGTCGTCAAACAGAATTTTAACGACCCCAACTGGGCAACGCCGCAAACGGCCAGGTCCGGCCTGGTGTTTGCTGCCTTTGTCTTCTGGCTGTTCTGTTTCGGCATGTCGCGCTATTCGATGTTCACGGAACGCCGGCTCGACACCGGCCACAAGCGCTAAGAACAAAAAAGGGAACCTTCCATGACAATAGAAAATGCAGTCAGCGCGGAAGAGATCAAGGTCAATGCCGCCAAGATGCAGGTTTCCACCACCGATGTCGCCATCGACATCATCGCCATGCACAAATGGTACGGCGAATTCCATGTGCTGAAGGACATCAACCTGAAGGTGATGCGCGGCGAGCGCATCGTCATTTGCGGCCCTTCGGGCTCGGGCAAATCGACGATGATCCGCTGCATCAACCGGCTGGAAGAGCACCAGAAGGGCAAGATCATCGTCGACGGCAAGGAATTGACCAACGATCTCAAGAAGATCGACGAGGTGCGCCGCGAGGTCGGCATGGTGTTCCAGCACTTCAACCTGTTCCCGCATTTGACCATCCTGGAAAACTGCACGCTGGCGCCGATCTGGGTGCGCAAGACGCCGAAGAAGCAGGCCGAGGAAATCGCCATGCACTTCCTCACGCGTGTCAAGATTCCGGAACAGGCCAACAAATATCCCGGTCAGCTTTCCGGCGGCCAGCAGCAGCGCGTCGCCATCGCCCGCTCGTTGTGCATGAATCCGCGAATCATGCTGTTCGACGAGCCGACCTCGGCGCTCGATCCCGAAATGATCAAGGAAGTGCTGGAGACGATGGTTGGCCTCGCCGAAGAGGGCATGACCATGCTCTGCGTCACCCACGAGATGGGCTTTGCACGCAAGGTCGCCAACCGGGTGATCTTCATGGACCAGGGCCAGATCGTCGAGCAGAACACGCCAGCCGAGTTCTTCGACAATCCGCGCCACGAGCGCACAAAACTGTTCCTGTCGCAAATCCTGCACTGATTGCTCTCACGCGAATCAAAAGAGCCCGGCCGAAACCCTGCCGGGCTCTTTTGCGTCTGAGCCGTCAGCAGGCGATTGCGCCCCGATTGCGAGCCGTCCCTCATGAAAAAGCCGTCCCTCGTGAAAAAGCTTGGGCGTTTTCTCGCCATTCTGGTGGTGGCAATCGTGCTTGCCGTGGTTCTGGGCACATTCATTCCACGGCCGCTCTTGCCGGCGGCCGCCGCCGATCCCGCCGCCACCAGGCACGTCCTGGTGCGGAAAAATCCGATCCACACAGATATCGCCATCCCGGACGATGACGACGTGCGCAAGCGCTTCCATTTCCTGGTCGGTGGCGGCATTCCGGCCGACATGGCTGGGGTCCGCTACATCGTCTTCGGCTGGGGAGGCCGCGCCTTCTATCTGGAGACGCCGACCTGGTCGGAACTGAAGGCGGCGCCGGTGATGAAGGCGCTGACATTGGACGCATCGGTGATGCATGTCGATGTCGCCGGCAACATTGTCGAGCCGCACCCCGACGTCGCCGGCTTCGACATCAGCGAGCAGCGTTTTGCAGCGCTGCTCGACTTCATCGCGGCGAGTTTCCAGCAAGGGCCGAACGGTCCGATCCTGATCGAGAATGCCGCTTATTCCAAGTTCGACCGCTTCTACGAAGCCAACGGCCATTTCAATGCGCTGGTTGGCTGCAACACCTGGACAGCGGCGGCTCTGCGTATCGCCGGCCTGCGGACAGGCTGGTGGAATCCGCTGCCGGCCTCACTCGACCTGTCGATGCGGATTTATAATTGATGCTCCGGGTAATCAGCGCCTCATCCCGGCGCGCCCTCTCTGTCCTGCCGGACATCTCCCCCACAAGGAGGCCCAAGGAGGGAGATATTCTGTTTCGGCGCCGCGCTTCATCCTGCAACGTTGGAGATTGGCAAAAGCCGAGGTGACGGCCGATCTCCCCCCAAGTGGGGAGATGCCAAGTTTTTGGCAAAGAGGGCAGGACAGAAGGGGGCGCTGTCCCGCCAACCGGTCGAGCTTTCATTGCCGATCGCCATCCGGCGGCCGCCAGCCATAGAGCCAGTCGAGATCGGCCGCGAGCTTTTCCGGCGAGCGCCACTTCAGGAACAGGTTGCGCGCGACGGCCACCGGCCCCGCTGCATGCCAGGCGAGCCGGTTGACGGCACCGCGGCGGGCGACCTTGGCGACACGCGGCCGCCGCATCTTCTCCCAGGCGGCAAGCGCGCCCCAAGGATCGGCGGGTGAGGCGGCGACAAAGCCGGCAAGGGTTGCGGCATCCTCGATCGCCATCGCCGCCCCCTGCGCCGCGAACGGCGTCATCGCATGCGCCGCATCGCCGATCAGCGCGATGCCGGCGGGCGTCGTCCATGGCTGTGCCTGGTCTACCGTATGGATCGGCCACGCAGCCCACGGGCCGGCATCCTCGGCAAGCCGGGCCAGTGCTGCCGCCGTGCCACGCATGGCGCCGAGGAGGATATTGGGGTCGGCGTGGCCCGACCAGCGCTCGGCGATGATCTCGCCCCTGGTGAAGGCAGCCAGGTTGAACGCCGTGCCGTTGCTGACCGGATAGGCGACGAGGTGGAAGCCGGGATGCAGGAAGGTGGTCACGCAATTGGCGGCGCCGACCGCCGCAAGGGCTTCTCCTGCGACACTGTCTGCACTGATCGTAGCGCGCCAGGCAAGCTCGCCCGAAAACCGGCTTTTGGCCGCAAACCCGCCAAAAGCCCGGATCGCCGACCAGACGCCGTCGGCGCCGATCAGCAGAAAGCCGCCGGCTTCGACTGTCTTGCCGGCAATCTCGACTGTTGCCGTGGCATGGCGCGGTCCTATGGCGATGCCGCCGACGCGCGCGCCGGTGACGAGACTGATGTCCGGCCGTTCGGCAAGGCGCGCCATCAGTGCATCTTGCAGGTCAGCCCGATGAGCGACGAGATAAGGCGCCTGCCAGCGCCTTTCGGCCGCTTCGCCAAGCGGCACCCGCGCCAGCTCACGTAGCGTGGCGGCGTCCTTGAGCACGACCGCCTCCGGCCGCACCGCCGCCGGCAACAGCCGGTCGAGCACGCCGAGCTGGCGAAGGATGCGCGTCGCGTTGGGTGAGAGCTGGATGCCGGCACCGGCCGCTTCGAGGCGCGGCGCCTGTTCGAACAGCCGCACCAGATAGCCGCGCTCGGAAAACGCCAGTGCCGCGGTCAGTCCGGCGACGCCGGCTCCGGCGATAACGACCTGCCGGGACCGGTTGTCGTCCATCGGATGGTGTGCGCGTCAGGCGGCCTGGTGGATATAGAGGCATCCGGCAGGCTGCGTTTCCGTCGCCTTCAGCTTTGGCGAATAGCGATAAAGCGTCGAGCAATAGGGGCAGACCTTTTCATTGTCGTCGCCCATGTCGAGAAACACATGCGGATGGTCGAAAGGCGGGTTGGCGCCGGTGCACATGAATTCCTTGACGCCGATGTCGATCGCCGCATAACCCGCATCGTTCTGGAAATGGGGAATGGAACCGCCTGCCATCGTCGTCTCCTATATTTGCTGCATGACCCCGGATCATGTGCAAAATCAAAATTCCACCGCGTCCTTTGCGCGTCCAAAGGACGCGCCGCGCTGTACCTGGATTGCATCTGGATCATAAGCAGTCTCTTTGCAAGATCGATGAAATCAAACTGTCGTAAAAGCCTGTCACAGGATAAGCTAAGCCGATTAAGGCATGGCCCCGAAAACCGAATTCGGTTTTGCTGGGGATCATGCGTAGCTTAAGTGGCGGGAGCGTCCTTTTGCGCGTCCGCAACGACGCGCGACGCTGTGGCCAGCGGGTGCGAAACGAGCAGGAACCATGAACGAACTAAAGCCGGTGCAGAGCGAATTCACCACTGTCGAGGTGGCGAGCCCAGAGGGCGGCAATCCGGACCGCTTCGTCAACCGCGAGTTTTCCTGGCTGCAATTCAACCGCCGCGTCCTCGAAGAATCGCTGAACGCCAACCATCCGCTGCTCGAGCGGGTGCGCTTCCTGTCGATTTCGGCCGCCAATCTCGACGAGTTCTTCATGGTCCGTGTCGCCGGTCTCGCCGGCCAGGTTCGCGAAGGCATCACGCTGAAGAGCGCGGACGGCCGCACCCCTGAACAACAGCTGGAACAATTGCTGCGCGAGGTCGAGCGCCTGCAGGAGGACCAGCAGAACAGCCTATCCGCTCTGATGCTGCTGCTCGACAAGGAAGGCATCGAGAGCATCAGCCGCGATGGGCTGACCAAGGACGAGAAGACCTGGCTCGAGGATCATTTCCAGGAGCAGGTGTTTCCGGTGCTCACACCGCTGTCGATCGACCCGGCGCATCCGTTCCCGTTCATTCCCAATCTCGGCTTCTCGATGGCGCTGCAACTGCGCCACCGCAGGAATGGCGAGGAGATGAGCGCGCTGTTGCGTCTGCCGGTGGCGCTGAAGCGCTTCATCCGCTTGCCTGACCGCAAGCATCATGTCCGCTTCATTCCGCTGGAAGAAGCGGTCGGCCTCTATATCGGCAAGCTGTTCCCCGGCTACGAGGTCAAGGGCTCCGGTACGTTCCGCATCATCCGCGACAGTGACATCGAGGTCGAGGAGGAGTCCGAGGATCTTGTGCGCCTGTTCGAGACGGCGCTGAAACGGCGTCGTCGCGGCTCGGTCATCCGCATCGAATTCGACAAGCTGATGCCGGCCGAACTGCGCGAGTTCGTCGCCGGCGAGCTTGGCGTCTCGTCGAGCCGGATCAGCGTGCTCACCGGTCCGCTGGCGCTCAGCCAGATTTCCGAGATCGTCGCCATCGCCCGCGACGATCTCAAATTCAAGCCTTACAATCCGCGCTTTCCCGAACGCATCCGCGAGCACGGCGGCGACTGTTTCGCCGCCATCCGCGAGAAGGACATCATCGTTCATCACCCCTACGAATCCTTCGACGTGGTGGTGCAGTTCCTGCGCCAGGCGATGGCCGATCCGGAAGTGGTGGCGATCAAGCAGACGCTCTATCGCACCTCGAACGACAGCCCGATCGTGCGCGCTTTGGTCGACGCGGCGGAGGCCGGCAAGTCGGTGACCGCGCTGGTCGAGCTCAAGGCGCGTTTCGACGAGGAAGCCAACATCCGCTGGGCGCGCGACCTCGAGCGCGCCGGCGTTCAGGTCGTGTTCGGCTTCCTCGAACTGAAGACCCACGCGAAAATGTCGCTGGTGGTGCGGCGCGAGGACGGCAAGCTGCGCAATTATGTGCATCTCGGCACCGGCAACTACCATCCGGTCACCGCGCGCATCTACACCGACTTGTCCTTCTTCACCACCGCTCCGACAATCGCCCGCGATGTCGCCCAGCTGTTCAATTTTATCACCGGCTACGCCGAGCCGACCGAGGAGATGCGGCTGGCCACCTCGCCGTTCACGCTGCGCAAGCGCATCCTCAAGCACATTTCGGACGAGATTGGCCATGCGCTGGAGGGCAGGCCGGCCCGCATCTGGATGAAGATGAATTCGCTGGTCGACCCGATCATCATCGACGCGCTCTATGACGCCAGCCGCGCCGGCGTCGAGATCGATCTCGTCGTGCGCGGCATCTGCTGCCTGAGGCCCCAAGTGCCGGGCCTGTCGGAAAACATAAGGGTCAAGTCGATCGTCGGCCGCTTCCTCGAACACAGCCGAATCTATTGTTTCGGCAACGGCCATGGACTGCCGTCGGACGGGGCGATCGTCTACATCTCATCGGCCGATTTGATGCCGCGCAATCTCGACCGCCGCGTCGAAACCATGGTGCCGATCACCAATCCAACGGTGCATGAACAAGTCCTCGGCCAGATCATGCTGGGCAACATCATGGACAACCAGCAAAGTTTCGACGTATTGGCTGACGGAACCTCCCGGCGCGCCACGCTCGAGGAGGGCGAGGAACCGTTCAACGCGCAGGAATATTTCATGACCAATCCGAGCCTCTCCGGACGCGGCGATGCGCTGAAATCGCATGCGCCCAAGCGCATCGCGCAGTTCAAGCGCCGCAAGAAAAACGCCGCAGCGACCGGCTGATGATTTCAACGTCCCAGGGCCGGCTTCAGGACCGCCGACCGCTGTCCATCATCGACATCGGGTCGAACTCGATCCGGCTTGTCGTCTATGAGGGGCTGGCGCGCTCGCCGACCACACTGTTCAACGAAAAGATGCTGGCCGGCCTCGGTCGCGGCATCGTCTCGACCGGAAAGCTCGATCCCGAGGCGGTGACCCGTTCGATGGAGGAGTTTCGGCGTTTCCGCGCGCTGTCCGAGCAGGCCGGCGCCGAGCATATGTACGTGCTGGCGACCGCCGCCGCCCGCGAGGCGGTCAACGGCCCCGATTTCATCCACCGCGCCGAAGATGTGCTCAAGACCGAGGTCCAGGTGCTGAGCGGGCGCCAAGAAGCCCACTATTCAGCGCTTGGCGTCATTTCCGGCTTCCACCCGGCCAACGGCATCGCCGGCGACCTCGGCGGCGGCAGCCTTGAACTGGTCGACGTCGATGGCGAGGCAATCGGCGACGGCATCACGCTGCCGCTGGGCGGCCTGCGCCTGCAGGACATGGCCAAGAACTCACTGGCCCAAGCGGCAAAGATAGCGCGCGACGAACTCGCGAAGGCAAAGCTGCTGAAAGGCGGGCAGGGCAGGCCGTTCTATGCCGTCGGCGGCACCTGGCGAAACCTCGCTCGGCTGTACATGGAAATGACCAGCTATCCGCTGAGCGTCATGCACCATTACGAGATCGGCATCGACAGCGCTGCGAACTTCCTCAAGCAAGTCGCCAAGGGCGAGATCGAGAAGATAAGGGGTATCGAAGGCGTCTCGAAGAACCGCCGCTCGCTGCTGCCTTATGGCGCCATCGTGCTGCAGGAGATCATGGCGGCGATGCAGCCGTCCAGGATCATCGTCTCGGCACTTGGCGTGCGCGAGGGCTTTCTCTATTCGCTGCTCGATAAAGCCGAGCAGAAGGCGGATCCGCTGATCTCGGCCTCGGAAGAACTCGCCCGGCTGCGTTCGCGCTCGGTCACCCACGCGCATGAGCTTGTCGAGTGGACGGGCAAGACCTTCGCCGCCTTCGGCATCGAAGAGACGGTCGACGAGGCGCGCTACCGCCAGGCCGCCTGCCTGCTTGCCGACATCGGCTGGCGCGCGCATCCCGAATACCGGGGCAAGCAATCGCTCAACATCATTGCCCACGCCTCCTTCATCGGTGTCGACCATCCCGGCCGCGCCTTCCTGGCGCTGGCCAACGCCTACCGTCATGAGGGCATCTTCAACGAATCGATTGCGCCGGAAATCAAGGCGCTGGCGACGCCGCGCTATATCGAGCGCGCCCGTGTGCTGGCCGCGGTGATGCGCGTCGTCTACCTGCTGACGGCGGCAATGCCTGGGGTCATGCCGCGGCTGAAATGGGAGAGGCGCGGCAATGGCGTGCTGGCGCTGGTGCTGCCGGCGTCGCTGGCCGATCTTTACGGCGAGCGGCCGGCCGGACGACTGGCGCAACTGGCGAGGGTCACCAATCGCCGGCTGGTGCTGGCGGTCGAGGGCGGCCCCACTATGCCAGCCAAGTAATCTGGGTCAGTCAAGTATTCGGCTCAATCAGGCAGCTTGTGTCGGTCAAGTCGTTTCAGCGCCGATCCGAAGCATCCGCCCGTCGATCGAGTAGGCGCCGGCGCCTGCCATTGCCAGCGCCAGAAAACCGCCCGATAGCGCGATGTCCTTCATCAGCATCTGCGAATGCATGAAGGTCAGCGTCGGATCGTCGCCGCCCTGGCCATAGTGGCCGATGAAGCCTGCCGCGATGCAGAAAGCGGCAAGCAGGAGCGCCACGATCGGCGTCTTGAGGCCGACGAGGATGAGCTGTCCGGCGATCATTTCGAACAGGCCCGTCGCCCAGGCTGCGAGTGTCGGCAGCGGCAGGCCAAGGCCGGAAAAATACCCCGATGTGCCGGCAATGTCGGTAAGCGCGTGAAAGCCGGACGGAACGAATAGAGCGGCGAGCAGCAGCCGCGAAAGCAGAAGCAGCGCATTGCGGGGCATTGGTCACCTCCGACGTCGGCGGCGGTTGGCTTCACCCCGACACCTCATCCTAGCAGAAAGTCCGGCCGGCTGATCGACGGGCATAAACCGACAACGAAAAAGGGACGCGGAAAATTCCGCGCCCCTTGCTGCAAGTGGTTCCTGGACTGCTTCAGCCGCGCTTGGCGTCGACCGAATAGGCGCCGGCGCCCGAGGAAGCCAGTACGAGGAAGCCGCCGGCAATCGCCAGGTTCTTCATGAAGCTGATCATCTGCATCTGATCGGCCCAGCCGGTGTGGGCGACCAATCCCGTGGCGACGGTGAAGATTGCCAGCACCCAGGCGGTGATCCGGGTCTGAAAGCCAATGAGGATGGCGAGGCCGCCGAGCAGCTCGAGCAGACCGACGACAATCGCCGTCACGGTCGGCATCGGCAGACCCATGCTGCCGAAGTAACCGGCGGTGCCGGCGATCGCAGTGAGCTTGCCGAAACCGGAAAGCACGAAGATGACCGAAAGCAGGATACGGCCGAGCAGGATGGTGCCTGAGGCGTTGGAAGCGGCGTTGGAAACGGTGCCGGAACCGGCAACGGACGTGTTGGTGGACATGATGGGCTCTCTCCGGGAGGGGTTGTGGTGCCCATCCACATAGAGCAGGGCGACTGTTCACCAAAGATGCAGATTTGGTTACAGATTGTTCACCGCAGTAAAGTTTTGCGATCAGCGCAAGATCATCCCGGATGCGTCATCTCCTCCGGCCGAACCAGGCGGTCGTAGTCGGCTTCGCTGACCAGCCCGGTGGCAAGCGCTTCCTCACGCAAGGTTGTGCCGTTCTTGTGAGCGGTCTTGGCGATCTTGGCGGCGTTGTCGTAGCCGATGGTCGGCGCCAGTGCTGTCACCAGCATCAGCGAACGGTCGAGGGCGGCCTTGATATTGTCTTCCCGCGCCTCGATGCCGACGACGCAATTGTCGGTGAACGAGATGGAGGCGTCGGCGAGCAGTTGCACCGACTGCAGGAAATTGTAGGCCATCAGCGGGTTGTAGACGTTGAGTTCGAAATGGCCCTGGCTGCCGGCGAAGGTCACGGCCGCATTGTTGCCGAACACCTGGATGCAGACCTGGGTCATCGCCTCGCACTGGGTGGGATTGACCTTGCCCGGCATGATCGACGAACCCGGCTCGTTTTCCGGCAGCGACAGTTCACCAAGGCCGGAGCGCGGGCCGGAGCCGAGCAGACGAATGTCGTTGGCAATCTTGAACAGGGCGCCGGCGCAGGCGTTGATGGCGCCATGCGAGAACACCATGGAATCATGCGCCGCCAGCGCCTCGAACTTGTTTGGCGCGGTGATGAAGGCGATGCCGGTGATCGCGGCGATGCGATCCGCCACTCTCTCGGCAAAGCCGACCGGCGCGTTGAGGCCGGTGCCGACGGCCGTGCCGCCTTGCGCCAATTCCTGCAGGCCGGGCAGCGTCATCTCGATGCGTTTGATCGAGGAGGCGACCTGCGCGGCATAGCCTGAGAATTCCTGGCCAAGGGTGAGGGGCGTCGCGTCCTGCGTGTGGGTGCGGCCGATCTTGACGATGTGGGCGAATGCTTTGGTCTTGGCCTCCAGCGCGGCGTGCAAATGCCCGAGCGCCGGCAACAAATCGTGCACGATGCGCTCGGCGCAGGCGATGTGCATGGCCGTCGGATAGGTATCGTTCGACGACTGGCTCATATTGACGTGGTCGTTGGGATGCACCGGTTTCTTCGACCCCATGACACCGCCCAGCAGTTCGATCGCCCGGTTGGAGATCACCTCGTTGGCGTTCATGTTGGATTGCGTGCCCGAGCCGGTCTGCCAGACGACCAGCGGGAAATGATCGTTCAGCTTGCCGTCGATGACTTCCTGAGAGGCTTCGATGATCGCGTTGCCGATGGCCGGGTCGAGCCGCTTCAGCTCCATATTTGTTTCGGCCGCCGCCTGCTTGACGATGCCGAGCGCGCGAACGATCGACGCCGGCTGCTTTTCCCAGCCGATTTTGAAATTGCCCAGCGAACGCTGCGCCTGCGCGCCCCAGTAACGATCGGCGGCGACCTCGATGGGGCCGAACGTGTCGGTTTCGGTTCTGGTCTCTGGCGCGCTCACATGTCTCTCCGGTCTGTCGAACCCGGCACCGGCGTATCGCGTTGCACAAATGGCTTCAAGCGGAGATTGCGGGCGACAAGGATGCAAATCGGTTGAAGGAGCGCCTCTCACCGCCCAAGCAGCGACTGTGAGGTTGGAGATAGGCGCAAGGTCTCGGTCGATCTAGCCAGACATGACTGGGCATCCCGCTCGAATGCCTGCCACTCCGGGGAACTGGCAAGGACTGCCTCGTGGCGGGCATGGGCGTCCGCGCTGTCGAAGGCGGCGACGCTGATGAAGACATTTTCGCCTGATCGTACCGGCAGGCGGGGAAAGCAGTTTTCGGCATGTTCGGAGACAAACGCAGCAAGTGGCCGCGCGCCATGTGCCGCCAACACGGCAATCGCGTCGGTTTTGAAGCGGCTGGCGAAGTCGGCTTCGGCGCCGTGCCGCAGATGATGAATCTTGATGACAACAATATCCGACAAGCGATTGTCTCCGCTTGGTTTTTCGTAACCATCCAAGGCTGCTCGTTGCGATCCCGACAGATCGAAGCCGGCGCCGGGCCATGCCGGTTTCAGCAACAGCACGTCGTCGGAGGAGATCATCGTGGCGTTGGCGGCGTCGCGCCAGGCGGCCCAGACGGGCCCCTCATAGAACGCGGTCAGTGCATTTTTCCGCGCTTCCATACCCTCGAAGCCGCGCAGCCAGATGAACATGTCAGGCCGGTCGAGATCGTGAAACTGACCGAGGATGGTCATGTCAGCCGCTTCCTGACCCTCGACGAGGTGACCGTCGAAGATGCCGATCAGCGTGTCGCGCCGGCCAGGTTTCATCGTGTATTGCCTGAGCTCGACGACCGGCGAGGCGTTGAGGCCGGATTTGGACCGGGCATTCAGGGGCAGGCTCATCGCGCAATCTCCAAAACAGGGCGTTCATCCTGTTTTATAAACAGACCGGTTGTCCTGTTTTGTCAATCTGCTATCGTTGAAAAATGTCAGCAGAGATGACCGCTCGCCCAAAGGCGCAGCCCGGCAAACGCACCAACGACCCGGAAGGCCTGCGCAAACGCGTGCTCGATGTCGCCGAAGCCTCGTTTCAGGCGCGCGGCTACTATGCCTCCAGCCTCGGCGACCTGATGGCCGCGGCAGGCGTCACCGGCGGCGCGCTGCATCATCACTTCCCGACCAAGAAGGCGCTGGCGCTGGCGGTGATCGAGGAGCGGGTCGCCGCGGCCGTCGAAGCAACATGGATCGCGCCGGTGCAGGCGGCAGGCTCGACGCGCGAGGGCGTGCGCAGCGTGTTCGAGGCAGTGGCCGCGGAACTGGAGCAACAGGGTTTCGTGCGCGGCTGCCCGCTCAACAACCTGGCGCATGAATTGTCGCTTGCCGATCCGGATTTCCGCACCGCCCTTGCCGGCATTTTTTCGGCGTGGCGCCAGGCGATCGCCGACAAGGTCAGGGCCGACCAGCAAGCGGGCAGGGAGCAGCACACCGATCCGCAGCGCTTCGCGGCACTCGCGGTCGCCTCCTATTCCGGCGCCATGTCGATGGCCAAGACAATGCAGGATTCTGCTGTGCTGCGCGATTGCCTGAACGCGCTGGAGCAGGGAGTTTCCTCAGCAAGAGCGAAGCGACGTCGCAGGGTGCTGCGGCAGTACAAAGCCTTTTGATGCCGGAGCGCCAGTCGGCTCTCTGCCCTGCCGGGACTTAATTCGGCAGCGGTTTGATGGTCTCATAGCCAACCACGCTTTCGGCGTTGGTGCCCTCGTCATAGCGCCTGGCCAGAACCGCCTGCAGGTCGGGAGCGTAGAGCGCGGTGAATTCATCCTGGGTCTTGCCGGCCTCGTTCTTGATCGTCTGCCTGACCGCCAGCACGTTGTATTTGCAGTCGCCCAGGCTGAACGTCTCCTTGCCTTTTACGTTGATCTCGAGCGTCTCGGTGTCCTTCGGCTGTTTGTTTGAAGCGAGGCGGACGAAAACGGTCGTGCTTTTCGCCCCGGCCTTGAGCGGAAACAGCTTTCTGAGATCCGAAAACGGGATCATCGCAAGCTGACCGGTCTCGCTGTCGCGAAACACCTCGATCAGACCGCCGAACAGAAACTGCGTCTGCGGCGATTGGGATTGGTATTCGTTGGCGACCGACACCATTCCACCCGCCGCCGGTCGAAACTCGCTGTGGATGCCGGGCCTTTCGAGAATGAATCCGGCCTTGGCGGCTTTGGCGTCGATGCACTCGGCACCATGAGCGGCGCTCGCCAGGATGGTAAGTGCCGTTGCGATGGATATAGTCTTCATAGCGTTTGCCCGCGCAAGTTGAGTCCTGACCTGAAGCAATGCCAGACCTGCGGCAGCGTGTCGACATACCGTTCGCGGCAACTGGACGAAGAGGCGCCGGCTGTGCTGAATTTCACGCCATGAATCGCATCTCGGCAGGATCACTCTCCCGGCGCCGCTTCCTGGCCAAGGCGGCTGGGTTTGCTGCGGCCGGTGCGCTGGCGCGACCGGCGCTCGGACAGACCGGGCAGCGCATTGCGCCTGTCGACGCCACCTTCCTGTTCGTCGCCGATGTCCATGCCTGCCGCATGGCCAGCGGGCTGAGCCCCAATTGCCAGCAGGAAGGCAAGACCGACGCCGCCTTGCTGCGCAGTGTCGCCGCGTTGAACGCCATTGGCGAGAAGCACTGGCCGGCCGAAATCAACGGCATCGCCACCGGCCTGCGCTCAGCCGGCAGCCGCATAGGCACGCCGCTCGGCCTCGTCGTCGGCGGCGACATGACCGATGACGGCGGCGGCCAGGTCATCCAGCCCAGCGAAGGCACGCAGCTGCTCCAGTTCAGCCAGCGTTACCAGCAGGGCGTCGGCCCCGATCGCGTGCATGTGCCGGTCTATGTCGGCCTCGGCAACCACGATCTCGACCAGAACGGCCCGCCAAACCACGTCGACTGGTACCGCCGCGAAATGCGCGACTATGTCGAGGTCAACCATCGCGCCGGCGTGTTCTTCAAGCCGCCGGTGCCGGTGACCAGTTACGATGTCGACACCGACTGCTACTCGTGGGACTGGGGCGGCCTGCATCTCGTCCAGACGCACCGTTTCGCCGGCGACACCGGCCATGGCGCCGTCTCCGGCCTGCCATGGCTGAAGCAGGATCTGGCGACCTATGCAGCGGACGGCCGCCCCGTCATCCTGTTCCAGCACTATGGTTGGGATGTTTTCTCGATCGAACGGTGGGATGCCGCCAAAGGAACCTTCGACGATGAAGGCGCTGGTGCGCCGCACTGGTGGAGCGAGGCGGACCGGCAGGCGCTGCTGGCGGCGCTGAAGGGCTACAACGTCATCGGCATCTTCCATGGCCACCAGCACGAGACAGCGATGATCTACCGCGGCGATGGGCTCGACCTGTTCAAGCCGAAGGCCGCTTATATGGGCGGCTTCGCGCTGGCGCGGGTGAGCGGCGACAGCATGGACGTGGCGCTTGGCGAAGCCGTTGGCGACCATGGCGAGATCGCCTTCACCAACGTTTTCTCAAAGAGCCTGAATTTCTAACGGCAACTGAAGCAGACAGCGGACCGCTAAACCGCTTTCCTCATCGCTATCGAAACAGCAGCGCAGGGGTCAGATCACCTTCCTGAACTTGTCCTTGATATCGCCATAGGCCTTCTGCATTTTGCCGGCGATCTTGTCGGCCACGCCTTCAGCCTGGACGCGCCTGTTGCCGGTGGCCTTGCCGGCGGCTTTCTTCACTGAGCCCTTGAGCTGCTTGGCTAGGCCCGCAATCTGACTCTTGTTCACCATGGCCGCATCTCCCGGAATCAATCTGCTATTTGGGGAACGGGTGGCTGGGTTTTCGGTTCCGGAGCCCTGCCTCGTCGGTCAATCAACAGGCCACGGCCTTTGGCCCTGACCGCCATGGCGATTGCTACTCGGCATAAAAGAACGCCCCTCGCGCGTTTTATTGCACGGGAGGCGTCCTTTGTGTCAGCCTTTCCTGAGATTGCTCTCATGAACTGCTGGCGATATTTAAAATGCACGGATGCCAAGATGGTTCCCGGCATGGCGCGATTTTTTACATTTTTAACAGCTGGCGCTGGGCCCGGTTTTCGGCGTCACATCCGCCGTCGAATTGCCTGCGCAGCCAGCGTGCCGCCATCGGCCCGCCGACGACGAAAGCAGACGGCGAAAGCAAAAAATTGACACGGCGCCAAAAGAAGTCTAAAAGCAATTCGTCGATATTTGTTTGACCGACTTTTGTTATCCGCGTGTCCAGGCGCGCCTTTGACGAACTTCCCCCATCAAAATCGAGACAAACGCTGTTGTGCATTCGCATGACGGTGAACGAATATTTGCCACGGAAAGGGTTCGTTATGAGCACAGGCACAGTTAAATGGTTCAATGCCACCAAGGGTTTCGGTTTTATTCAGCCTGACGACGGCTCGGCTGACGTTTTTGTCCACATCTCGGCCGTAGAGCGCGCCGGAATGCGCGACATCGTCGAGGGCCAGAAGCTCGGCTACGAGATGGTCCGCGACAACAAGTCGGGCAAGATGTCCGCCGATCAGTTGAAGGCGGCCTAAAACGGAATTCAGCCTCGCCGGTGACCACGGATGTACTGGCACCGGTGAACGGCTAATTCCAGCGCATGGCCCCGGAAACACCGGTTTCCGGAAAGGATCATGCGCAGAATGAGCAAGTGCACGCGCGTTCAACCGGACGCGCGGCGCTCCGGCGGAGGTCAGGCAATGCCTGGCCTTTTGCGTTTCGGGCGCCGCAAAAGTTCGAAAAGAGCACCGCGCGTTCGCTTGAACGTGCTAAGGATGCTCCAGCAATTTGAAATCGACTGCCGTATTGCTTTGTGCGTGGTCCTGGTCGAAAGACCGGTCTCGCCATTTTCGGCATTACGCTCCGAACCGGGAGAAAGACCTTGACCGCCACTTCGAAGAAATCCCGCGACCACGCCGAATCCATCTTCAGCAAGACCCAGACCCAGTCCATGTCGCTCAACCGCATTATTTCCGAGCAGGATGCTGTCAGCCAGGCCCGGGAAGCCAAGACCGCGCGGCTGCGCGAACTGCGCCTGGAGAAAGAAGCCGACGAACTGGCTGCAGCCGCCGCGCTCGCTGCCGCGCCGAAGCGCGTGGGCAAACGCTGATGGCCACCAAGCGCGTCCCGCAAGAGGCGATCGCCGCCGATTCGACCATCGCCGATGTCGTGGGAGCCCTCGACAAGCCGGTCGAGTATGTCCGGCGCGTTCTCGAAAAGCTCGAGCGCTGCAAGCGCGCCCATGGCGATGCCCAGGTCAGGCTCGGCGTGCGTGGCCGCTCCGAATGCCCGAACTATCTGATCGAGTATGTCCGCGAAAATGCCAAGACCCATGAGCGCGTCACCCATCAGGATGCCGCCTATAGCGGCAGCACGCATCGCGAACTGGCACCCCGGCACATCGAGGAGGCCAGGAACTGGTCGCCCGAGGAAATGAACATCACGGCGGTCTCGGCGCTGATCGGCCGGCTTCGCAACCCGAATGCGCCATCATCGCGTTTCTCCGACGAGGATTGATATGGCCATAAAATTTTCCGCCAAGGATCAGCCGGCAGCAGCCGCTGCCACCGCAAAGCTGGCCAAGCCGGCCGCCGCGCCGAAAGCCGATGTTGCCGCCGAGGCAGCGACCGACCTGTTCAAGTCCCCGGCGGACGTGGCGTCGCGCAAGACCAGGAAGAAAAAATAGCGCCCTTGCCGCGAAGCGCCGACCTGAATCCCGTTGCCTCAGGGCTGCTCGCCCCGGCGAGCGCCGGGGACTTTTCGTCACTGGAGGAGCGCGCCGCCCCTCTCTTCGACTGCCAGAGCTGTGGCGCCTGCTGTTCCTATTCGGCCGAATGGCCGCGCTTCTCGACCGAAGATGACGCGCAGCTCGACCGGATCCCGCAGAAATACGTGGCTGCCGACGAAGCCGGCATGCGCTGCGACGGCGTGCGCTGTTCGGCACTTTCCGGCGAGGTCGGCAAGTCGACAATTTGCGGCATCTACGACGTCAGACCGGACGTCTGCCGCGCCTGCATGCCCGGTGGCGGCGATTGCCTGATGGCGCGCAAGGCACATGGTCTGCCGGCGCTGTGATAACGGGCCTCGATAGGTCTCAGTTTGAATTTCCACCTCGGGTGGGAAGCCGCGCCATTCCTGGTCGCTCGGCTGTGGAATTCCAGCGCTCTGCGGCCAGGCCATCGGATGCGTCGAGTAGAGACGGGCGGCTCAGTCTCACTGAGTCAGCGTGTTTTTGTAGATCAGGCCGTCCTTCATGATGATTTTGAAGTTGTTGGCAGGATCGGCCACCAGGTCGAGGTTCTCCAGCGGATTGCCTTCGACGAGCAGGAGGTCGGCGAGCGCGCCCTCTTCGATCACGCCGAGCTTTCCCGGATAGGGATTGCGAAGGCCCGACAGCGCGAGCAGCTCGGCATTGGTCCCGGTCGCCATGACGAGCGCTTCGGCAGGCGTGTACCAACGCGCAAGCGACGCCAGGATTGCTCCCTGCTGCTTCGCCAGCGCGCGGGAGAACAGGACATCGGTGCCCCATGCCGTCTTGATCTTGTATTTCTTCGCGAGTTCGTAGGTCCTGCCGATGCCCGGCCACACCTCATCGGCCTTGGCTCGCTCGACCGAACCCTCTCGGAGGCCTGTCCTCATCAATTCGGGAAGCGGCTGCAAGCTCAGCCAAACGTCCTTTTCGGCGATCAGCTTGGCGGTTGCCTCGTCCATGAGGAAGCCGTGTTCGATGCACTTGACGCCAGCCGCGACAGCCTTCCGGATCGCATCCGAGGTGAAGGCGTGCGCGGCGACGTAGGTGCCCCAATTCTCGGCAATTTCAACGGCGGCCCGCAGTTCGGGCTCGGTGAAGGTGGTGACGTCGAGCGGGCTGTGGGGCGACGACACTCCACCGCCCGCTGTCAGCTTCAGCAGCGCGGCCCCCTGCATGAATTGCTCGCGGGCACGCAAACGCACCTCGTCGGGGCTGTCCACGACTATGCTGCCGCCGTTCCTCTCCATGGGGGTGAACAAGCCGCCGATCGTCCGGGGCAAGTCGCTGAGCTGGCGGAAATCACCATGCCCGCTGGTCACGGTGATCATGGCTCCGGACGGATAGATGCGCGGTCCCGCGACGATGCCTTGATCTATCGCGCGCTTGAGGCCGAACACCGGCCCGCCCACGTCGCGAACGGTGGTGAAGCCGCGCATCAGCGTATCCGTCGCCTCGTCGCCGGCCGCAAGATTGGCGAAGCCGATGTCGCCCATCGCCTCTGCCGGGGTGGATGCAATCAGCATTGCGTGCCAATGCGCATCGATCAGCCCCGGCATCAGCGTTCGCCCGTTGCCGGCGATGCGCTGCGCGCCCTCGGCCGCGATGGGACTTGTCGAAATCCGCGCGATCAGGTTGCCCTGCACCAGCACACTCGACGGTGCCGAAAGTGCGGCGCCCTTCCCGTCGAAGATACGGACGTTTTCGAAAAGCACGTCATCGGCGCTCGCGCTGGCGCAAAGTCCAAGCAGGAGAGCCGCCGCAAGCATTTGTCTGCCAGAGCGAAGCATCGTGAAAACCGGGCGCGCAACAAAGAACAACACAGCAGCGCAGGACAGGGCATGCGCCACAACCTTGCCTTTCGTCAGCTCCTGCGATCCAAAGGATTGGTGACACATGACGATTATCCGCTTCAGGAGAGGTGGCCACGGCGCAAGGACAAGTTTGTAGCTTGCACGGCATCGGGTCAAGAAGTGTTCCGGACTGGCACCGGACCGGCCTCGTTCGCAGTGAAGGTGGTGTCCAAAGTCAGGCCAATGCGATGACGGCAGGGCCAGCAGTGCAAGGTTTGCCTTAGGAAACGAGCAGACGATTCTGACGAAACGTCGCCTACGGGAGTTGGTTTAAAATCCCGCCGAGGGATTCCGCCTTGGGTCGTGATCCGAAATTCGAAATGAGGCACTAACGGTCCTCGGGCTGGCTTGTGCCCGCGCGTTTCGCTGGCTACCTTGCCGGCGGCAGGTCATCGGAGGACGCATCGTGAGCATCGAATTCTTGTTGACGTCGCTGATCGTCGTGGCTTCGCCCGGCACCGGCGTTCTCTACACGCTGAGCGCCGGGCTTTCGCGTGGCGCGCGCGCCAGCATCATCGCGGCTTTTGGTTGCACGCTCGGCATCATTCCGCACATGGCGGCCGCCATCACCGGCCTGGCGGCGCTGCTGCACACCAGCGCGCTCGCCTTCGAGACGCTGAAATATCTGGGCGTCGCCTACCTGCTCTACATGGCATGGAACACGCTGAAGGAGAGCGGCAGCTTGAACGTCGGGCAGGATGTCGCGCCGCGCTCGGCCGGCAAGGTGATCACCTCGGGCATCCTCATGAACATCCTCAACCCGAAGCTGTCGATCTTCTTCTTCGCCTTCCTGCCGCAGTTCGTCAGCACCACCGAACCGCATGCGCTGTCGAAGATGCTGGAGCTCAGCACCGTCTTCATGCTTTTGACCTTCGTCGTCTTTGTCGGCTACGGCATTTTCGCCGCCTCGATCCGCAGCCATGTCGTGTCGCGGCCGATAGTGCTGACCTGGATGCGCCGCACCTTCGCCGGCGCCTTCGTCATGCTCGGCGCAAAACTGGCGCTGACCGAGCGGTAGCGCCTGTTGGCGCTATCCCTTTACATATCCCATCGCTTCGACGATCAGCCCGTCCGCAACGCGCATCAGATTGACGCCACGGATGGAGTTGCCTTCGGCGGGCCAGTAGCGCCAGCGGATTGTCGCCCGCTCACCGGCGACGAACGTTTCTTCAACGTCGAAGCGGGTGCCGGGTTCGCTGGCGATCGCCGACCACAGCCGCACGCATGCCTCACGGCCGGCATGGCGGGCGCCATCCGGCGCCGGCACGGTGTTTTCGATGACGCAGTCTTCGGCCACCAGCTCGGCGAGTGCCGACGGATCATGAAGTTGGAACACATCGTTGAAGCGCCGCATGATCTCGGCCGTCTGTCTGGATTGGTCGTCGGGATGGACGACAATGATGCTATCCCGTTTCATCTCGGTACCTCCTGATTTCATTTTTCCGCAGCGGCGGCCGTGACGAGGTCGGCCTTGAGCCTGATATCCGCCACGCCCGCCAAAGCCCGGGAGACGAGGCATGTTGCTTTCGCCGATTGGGCAAGGCGCTGGAATTCCTCGGGCGCCAGGCCCGGGATTTCGGCTTCCGTTTCGAGGTCGATGCGGGTGAGCGTCGGTCCGGCCGTGCTCGTGAAGAGATGCACCTTGGCGACGGTGTGAATCCCTACGGGGACATGGCCGCCGCTGCCCAGTATGGCGCTCAACGCCATTGAAAAGCAGCCGGCATGTGCCGCCGCAATCAATTCCTCGGGATTGGTGCCGGGACCGTTTTCGAAGCGCGACGGGAAGGAATAGGCGCCTTCGAAGACGCCGCTGCCGAGCCGCAGACGGCCCGAGCCTTCTTTCAACGAACCCTGCCATTGGGCCTCTGCTTCACGGATGGTCATTTTGTCGTTCTCCCCTTCGATGAAACGCCGAATATATAGACTGATCTACATACTATATAGACCGATTGTCATATTCGGCGCAAGCCTATAAAGCTCACTCCTGACAGAGGTTGACATGGCGAACGACACCCGCATCCGCATGATCGAGGCGACGGCGCTGCTGCTGAGGCAGCGCGGCTATCACGGCACCTCGCTCAACGACATCTTGAGCGCCTCCGGTGCGCCAAGAGGATCGCTGTACTTTCATTTTCCGGGCGGCAAGGACCAATTGGTCATCGAGGTGACGCGCGACAGCGTGGACAAGGTGTCTCGATGGCTTGCCGAAGAGCTGACCGCCGAAAAGGATCCGGCGGTGGCCGTCCACCACATCTACCAGTCGGTCGCACGCATGCTGGAGGACAACCAGTTCACGCTTGGCTGTCCGATCGCACCCGTGGTGCTGGACTCGCCGGCCGACGTGCCGGAGTTGGCCGAACTGTGCCGGTCGGCTTTCGAGCAATGGGTAGGCCTGCTGCAGGGGGCCTTCGTCAGGGCAGGGGTGCCCGAGCGCCGCGCCCGCGCCCTGGCGCTGCTTGTCGAATCATCGCTGGAAGGGCTGATGGTGATCGCGCGCGCCAGCCGCGACCGCGCCCCGGTGCTGGCGGTGGCCGATGAAGTCGCTGCGCTGATTGAAGGTGCCTTGCCTGCCAAAGGGGAACTGACACGGCGCATTGACGCCGCCGTCTGAACCGGGCAGCCCGCTAAATAAAGCAAACAAAAAGGGCGCCTTTCGGCGCCCTTTCCGTGAATGCGAGGCAATGTTGGATTAGAAATCCATGCCGCCACTCAAGCCCGCTTGCGGGCTTGAGCAACTTAGATTCATGGGCGTGCTTATGGACTTCTTAGAAGT